>JAABSK010000077.1:10779-11083 GCA_011390435.1 Desulfobacteraceae bacterium
GACAGCATTATGGAAGGCCACATCCAGGAAATTATTGATGAGCTGAAAATGTATCACCAGACACAGGTTTTAAAGGAAATTGGCTGAGTGGACCATCATTCAGCTGATCTTCTGGGCTGAATCCTATTTTAAGGGCCATGCCATTGACAGCCCCCGGCTGACCGCTGAAATTCTGCTGGCACATGCATTGAAAATTCAGCGTCTGGACCTGTATCTCCAGCATGACCGCCCTCTGGAAAAAGATGAGCTGGCAGATTTCAAACTTCTGATCAAAAGACGGATCAGCAAGGAACCTGTGGCCTAT
>JAABSK010000078.1 GCA_011390435.1 Desulfobacteraceae bacterium
ATGTATCCGTTGGCTGAGGGATCCGGGGTTCTGAATTCGATCCGTTTGGCTTTGGGGGAACCAGAATACATGGGCAGCCGGATGGCAGCACTGCGGTTTCTGCTGGAATAGGCCAGCTTGATGGGGGCTTCAAATCCCGGTACCAGCCGTTTGTAGGAGTTGGTGGTGGGGTTGGTAATGGCGCACAGGGCCTTGCAATGCTTCATGATGCCGCCGATGGCCCACAAAGCCATGTCTGAAAGTCCGGCATATTTGTTGCCGGCAAACAGGGGGTTGCCATCTTTCCAGAAACTCATGTGGGTGTGCATGCCGGTTCCGTTGTCACCATACAGGGGTTTGGGCATAAAGGTCACGCTGTGGTTGTATTTTGCAGCCACATTTTTCAGAACATATTTGAACCATGCCAGGCTGTCACCCATGTTCAGGAGGGTGTCAAACCGCAGGTCAATCTCAGACTGGCCGGCAGATGCCACTTCATGGTGCTGGCATTCCATGGCAATGCCCAGATTTTCCAGGGTGAGCATCATTTCGGTTCTCATGTCCTGATATTTGTCTGCCGGGGGAAGGGGGAAATAACCGTGTTTGGGTTTGATTTTGTATCCCAGGTTCGGCATTTCATCCAGGCCGGTGTTCCAGTGGGCTTCAGGAGAATCGATTTCAAAAAAGGATGCATTGGGCTCTGAGGCATACCGGATATTGCTGAAGATGAAAAATTCCGGTTCCGGCCCGACAAAAATTGTGTCGCCAATGCCGGAGCTTTTCAGGTATTGCTCTGCTTTTCTGGCGATACCGCGCGGATCACGGGAATAGGATTCCTGGGTAATGGGATCGTGGATGTTTCCGATGAGAACAAGGGTTGGGACTTTAAAGAACGGGTCCATCCTTGCGGTTCCTGCTTCTGGGATGACAATCATGTCTGAGTTGTCAATGTTCTGCCATGCCCGCATGCTGGATCCGTCAAATCCAAATCCGTCGTCAAAGCAGGATTCACTCAGTTCGCTCACAGGGACGGAAAAGTGCTGCCATGTTCCGATAAAATCCATGTACCGGATGTCCACAACTTTTGCATTGTTTTCTTTTGCCATTGCAATTACATCGTTTGGTGTCATTTCTGATTCCTCTCTTAAAGGGTGTAAATAATATACGTTATGGTTTTAAAGTGCGTCTGTTCCGGTTTCACCGGTTCTGACCCGGATCACCTGCTCAACCGGCGAAACAAAAATTTTACCGTCGCCGATTTTGCCGGTGTTGGCTGCCGTTCTGACGGTCTGTATGGTCTCTTCAGCCCGGTCATCACTGACAACAATTTCCAGTTTGATTTTGGGTACAAAATCCACGACATATTCTGCGCCTCTGTAGATCTCTTTGTGGCCTTTCTGGCGGCCATATCCATTGACCTCAGTGACAGTCATTCCGTAAATTCCGATTTCGCTCAATGCTTCCTTGACATCATCCAGTTTGAAAGGTTTGATGATCGCTTCAATTTTCTGCATTCGTAATCTCCTTTGCATGTATTTGTGGAAGGCTTTTCAGAATGGCATTTTTGATCTGATCCAGCCCTGTTTCAGTTTCGATTTTTCCATCGGTTTCAATGTGTTTAATATAGAAGATATCAATGACCTGATCCACTTTTGTGGCCACCATGGCCACATTGACATCTGCATTGTTCCGGTAAAGTGCATTGGTAACAGCAAACAAAAGCCCTGGGAAATCATAGGTGAACACCTCAATGATGGTAAAAAAGCTGGAGGTCTCATTGTCCACCCGCACGGTATTGGGTTCAGGATCGCCGCCAGCCAGCACCTGCAGGTTTCTGGGGATTTTTTTCAGGGCATTGTCCAGAAAGTGGTCATCGTGGATGGCAGAGATTAAATCTTTTTCTGTTTTTTCCCATTTTTCCTTTTCAAAAATCCGGTCTTTGGGCGGTGTGACCTTGAAAATGTCCAGCACATGCCCTTTGCCGAATGAATAGGCCTGGGACGCAATGATATCCAGCCCGTTTAAAAAGAAGACTCCGGCGATTTTGGAATACAATCCCGGCCGGTCTTTGCCGCAGATGGATACGGTTCGCAGGTTCTGCTCTTTTTCTTCGGAAATCTGCCAGACAAAGTCTGTGTCTTTCAGGTTCCGGTACAGACTGATGTGTTCCACAATGCTCTGGGCAGGAATGTTGACCAGGTATCTTCTGGGCATGCCATCCAGCTGCTGGTTGATCTCTTCCTCACGCCAGCTTTCTTTGAGCAGCCGGATCACTTCGCTTTTCTTCCGTTCAATGATCCGCTGGGTCTTCTTGGTTGCCAGCTCTCCTGTTTTCAGGATACCCATGGTTTTTAAGAACAGATCCTTGAGCAGGTTTTCTGTCCAGTCATTCCAGGCTTTGGGTCCGGTGGCTCTGGAATCCGCCACCGTGAGCAGGTACAGCATGCGCAGAAGGCGGATTTTGACAATTTTGTTGGCCATGCTGATGGCGGTTTCTTCATCGTTGATATCCCGCCGGGTGGCGGTTTTGGCCAGCAGGAGATGGTGTTCGATGAGAAAGACGGCATCCTCGATCTCACTTGGGGTAAATCCGAATCGTTCCAGTACGGGCCGGGCAATTCTGGCTCCCCGCTTTGAATGTTCCTTTGCCGGATCTGATTTTCCAATATCGTGGAGCAGGGCGGCAAAATATAATACATTTTTGTTGCGGACATCCTTGAATACCTCGGCATAAAGTGAGGATGCCCCGGTCTGCCGGTTTTCCTTGAAACTGTTGACCACCTGGACACATCGGATGGAATGTTTGTCCACAGGAAACAGGTGGTAATGATTGTACTGGATTTTATTGACCAGGTTGCTGAATTCCGGGATAAATTTTTCAAGCATGCCGGTTGACAGCATCACGTTTAATACATTGAATTCCCAGTAGGAGAGGGCCAGAATCTTTTTAAAGATTTTGATGCAGGCCGGATCAGAACGGATATCATCCACCAGGTGCAGGAATTCACTGACAACACGCCTGGCCTCAATGGACAACGGCACCTTGCGCTGCCCGCTTTCCAGGAAGATTTTCAGCAGCAGTCCGGGGTTCTGGAGGATCACCACGGTGTTGGAAAAGTACAGCCGCCGCTTTCTGATGACCAGCCCCTCTGTCCGGGTGGGCCGGGTTTCGGAACGGCCTTTTTTGATCCGGCAGCTGCCGAGAATATCTTCAAACGTGATCTGATTGATCTGTTTTAAAAAGTCCAGGCGGTTGTGAAGATCCCCTAAAAAGCGTTCCACATCAGGCAGCCGTTTGGTTTTTCTGTAGCCCAGAAGCCCTGCCAGTTCGGTCTGGTATTCAAAATGCAGGATGTCGCATTTGCGTCCGGCCAGGTGGTGAAGAAAGTTCCGGATTGTCCAGATATCTGTAAGGCTTTTTTCCAGGGTCTGGTACTCAAAATGGGATAAAAAACCATAGTATTCCAGGTCTCTGCGGGTCTTGATGTCTGATTTGATTTTGGCGTACCACAAAAGCGTATGGTAATCCCGGAGCCCGCCAAAGCCGGATTTCAGATCCGGGGCGATCAGATAGGTGGAATCTCCAAAGTCAAAATGGCGCTTTTCACCATGCTCGTACAGATAATTAAGGGTATCTTTCAGGTTTTTTCCAGACAGGGCCGCCCTGAATTTTTCTTTAAACGTGGAATAGATCAGTGAGGCCCCGCAGATGAATCTGGCATCCAGGACAGTTGTTAAAATGTCAAAGCGTTCAAAAGCCATCTGAATGCATTCGTCAATGTTCCGGACCGCGTATCCGACCTCGAACCGGGCATCCCACAGCGGGTAGAGAATCTCCTGTACAAAGGCCTCAACATCTGGCGGAACCGATGTTTCAAACAAAATCAAAAGGTCGATATCTGAATGGATGCACTGCTCTTTTCTGCCGTATCCGCCCAGGGCGATAATGGCAAACGGAAACCCTGTCACCGTGATTTTACGGGCAGCAATACTTTTTTCAAACATGGTGAAAAAGTATTCATCCAGAACCGCCGTGTAGTTTTCCAGAAACGCAGGTTCCTTTCCGTTAAGAAAGTGATTGATCAGGGTTTCTCTTTTCTGAATGAGCAGGTTTGCGTCTGTGTTTTCCATTGTTCAGCCTAAAGTTAATAATTTAAAGTTCATGTAAAGCAATGGACGTGCCAAGTCTTGTCTATCATGGTTCTGGGAGAATTGACATTAAAAAAGAATCTGAAAAAACATTTAATCGGTAAAAAAATATAACATAAATGTGTTTTTATGGATATTATAAAGTCCATTTTTGTAATTTATTAAGAGAAGGTGTGATCAGAAGAAAAAACAGAAGACAGTCAGGGGAAAGAAAAATGTCCGGATATGGACCGGTTGACAGGGCAGGGTAAACATAACGCCCTGCCAATCAGGAAGCGCATGCAGAAAGACAGTGGATCAGTCTTTTTCGATCTTTTCAGGGTCCTCTTTTGTGTCTTCCTCTTTGGGGTCTTTGATGGCTTTTTTGAAATTGGTGATGCCCTTGCCGAGTCCTGCACCGATTTCAGGCAGTTTTCCAGCTCCAAAAATAATGAGGATAATGACAAGGATAATGATCAGTTCCTGCATTCCAAGTCCCATCATAGCGCACGCTCCTATTGCGAAAGTTCGATTGTTAAACCAGAGAAAATACATATCACCTGGCAGGCACAGTGTCAATCTTTTCGATTTTTAACTGGAACAGGAAAAATTACATTTTTGTTGATTGATCGATGGGCAGATGCTTTTTAAAAAAAAACTTGTGAAAGCCAGCGTTGTGATTCATATTAACAGCTGAATTTAAAAAATGCGTTAACCCTTAATTCATAATGGAGAAATCAAATGTACCAGGGACCGAACACTGAATTTCAAGGGGCAAAAAAGTATGTTCTGGATCAGGAACTTGCCTCGATTGTCAACATATCAATGAAACTTGAAATGCCCCTGCTGCTCAAGGGAGAGCCGGGAACCGGCAAGACCATGCTGGCCCATGCCATTGCCGAAAGCCTGAACATGCCGTTGATTGTCCTGAATGTAAAATCCAGCATGAAGCTGATTGAAGCGTTGTATCAATATGATACCCTGACCCGTTTGAATGATTCCCGCTTTGGGGATTCAAAACGGGATGTCAGCGATATCAACGAATATATCAAAATGGGCAAAATCGGGCAGGCCTTTTGTGCAGATCAGCGGACGGTACTGCTCATCGATGAGATCGATAAGGCAGACACGGATTTTCAAGATGACATGCTGGATGTTCTGGATCAGATGCAGTTTGATATCATTGAAACTGACAAGACCATCACAGCCAGAAACCGGCCGGTGATCATTATTACATCCAACGCCAAAAAAGACCTTTCCGATCCGTTTCTGGGACGCTGTAATTTTCATCATATTGCCTTTCCTGATCCCAAGATGATGCGCAAGATCATTGATGTGCATTTTCAGGACATTGACGAGCGTCTGGCCCAGAATGCCATTGATGCATTTTACACCATGCGGGATATTGACGGTGTCGAGAAAAAACCTGCCACCCGTGAGCTGATCAACTGGATCAGGGCATTGAATGCAGATCCGGATTTCCGGGCAAAAGATCTTGTAAAAGGCCAGCTGCCGTTTCTGGGGGTGCTGTTCAAAAAAAGCCCGGATTATGAGCGGGCAACGAATATCGCGTCACGAAGACGGCTGTTTTGATGACCGGTGACCTATGTTTTTAAATTTTTTCTATATTTTAAAAGAGATCGGCATTCCTGTCTCGCCCACAGCGTTTCTGACCCTGCAAAAGGCGCTGCACCTGGGGATCATCGCCAACCTGAATGATTTTTATACCTGTGCCAGGGCCATTCTGGTGAAAAGCGAGCGGTATTTCGATCTGTATGACCAGGCATTTGCCCATCATTTTGAAGGGGTCCCCCTGCCGGACAGCGACGGGTTTGAGGTGGATGAAATCGCCAGGGCCATGCTGGATGAATGGCTGAAAAACCCCAAAGAGCTTGCAGATGCGTTGGGAATTGATGAAGAACAGCTGAAAAAACTGACCCCTGAAGAGCTGATTGAGTACTTTAAAGAGCGGCTCAAGGATCAGGACGGGGAACACCATGGCGGCAATAAGTGGATCGGCACCGGCGGAACATCCCCTGTGGGGCATTCCGGGCATCATCCCGGCGGCATGCGGGTGGGGGGCCAGTCCAGAAACAAATCTGCGGTAAAGGTTGCCGGTGAAAGACGGTATAAGGATTATTCCACCAAGGGCCCGTTGACCCAGGCAAAGATCGGCGAGGCATTAAAGCGGCTTCGGAACCTGAGACCGGCAGGCCCCAAGGATGTTCTGAACATTGATGAAACCATCCGGGAAACCATGAAAAACGCCGGTGAAATCGAGCTGATTTTTGATGCCGCGCTCAAAGACCGTCTCAAGGTGATCCTTGCCATTGACAACGGTGGCTGGTCAATGGATCCGTATATTCATGTGGTGCAGACCCTGTTCGACTATGCCCGGTCCCAGTTTGATGAGGTCAAGACCTATTTTTTTCACAACACCATTTACGACAGCCTGTGGGAAGATCCGGCCCGGTATAAAAAACCCAGAAACATTATGGAATTTACCCGCATGGATCCTGAAACCCGGCTGATCATTGTCGGGGATGCCAGCATGGCACCCTACGAACTGATGGCCAATGACGGTTCGATCCATATTTCAGAGCGCAGCGGCCGGCCCAGCATCCAGCAGCTTAATTTTTTACGGGAAACCTTTTCCCACAGTGTCTGGCTCAACCCGGTATCTGAAAACATGTGGGGGTATTCCCATACCATCCTTGCCATTGCAAAGATTTTTCCCATGTTTGAGCTGTCTCTGGACGGACTGGAAAAAGCGGTCAGCGCGCTGATGCGCAAGAATTAGCGCATCAGTCACAAACCCGGTACAAGGTTCTGGTATTGTTGAAGATCATGTCTGCCAGCAGGTCCGGGTCCATGGATTTGATCTGTGCCAGTCGCAGCAGCACCGATTTGACAAACGCCGGTTCATTGCGGCGGGTTTTGTTTTTCTGGGGAGCCGGTGTCAGGTAGGGGGCATCGGTTTCGATCAGAATGCGGTCATTTGGAATCAGTGCTGCCATTTCCCGCAGATCCTTTCCGCGCTGCTGAAGGGTCAGAATACCGGTAATGCCGACATAATATCCCAGGTCCAGATATTCAAACAATTCTTTTTTTGTGCCGGAAAAACAGTGGACAACCCCTTTCCTGGTTTCCGGGCCATGGTGTCGGAGCAGTTCCAGAAATCGTCCGTTGGAATCCCGTTCATGGAAGATCAGGGGCAGATCAAGTGCACCTGCGGTTTCAAGCTGCCGGATAAAACAGGCTTCCTGGTCTTTTTGAGGCGAGAACATCCGGTTGAAATCCAGGCCGGTTTCTCCCCATGCACGGACGCAGGCGTGGCGTTGTGCCAGCTGGATCAATGTGGTGATATCTGCTTCAGAGCAATGCCGTGCATCATGGGGGTGGATACCGACAGACGTGATGATGCCCTTTTGACCGTCCGCAATGGAGATCGCCTTCCGGGCGGTTTTGACATCAATTCCGACAATCATCATGCCCAGAACATTTTCTGCTTCTGCCCGTTCAAGAACAGCTGCAAGGTGATCCTGAAATGACGGGTCATCCAGGTGGCAGTGAGAATCAAACAATTTCATTTTGATGGTCCAGTCATTCGGTTCATTCCATATTGTGCCGGGCCGGAGATTTTCCGGTAAACAATACAAAGCCTTCACTGAAAGGAAGAAGCCGTTTTACGGTAACAGTGAAGGCTTGGTGCATGGAAAACTGTTTTGCAGCACTCCTTGACACAGGTCATATATATCAGTAAATTCATTTTCAGTCAATTACGGACCGATTCAGTTCAATTTGCGATACAGACATATGGATGATACGCACAACAAAAATTCAATCATACGGTTGTTTAATGTCAGCAAGCGGTACAATGGCAAATTTGCCCTGAAAGACATCACCCTTGATGTTCAGCAGGGTGAATTTGTTTTTATTTCCGGGCCTTCCGGCGCCGGGAAATCCACACTGCTCAAAGTGCTGTACCTGGCGGAAAAAGCCTCTGAAGGCCAGATTCTGATCGATGGCATGAACCTGGCCAGAATCTCTTCAGCCCGACTGCCCCTGTTGCGGCGGAGGTTTGGTATGGTGTTCCAGGATTTCAAGCTGATTCCCACGCGAACCGTATATGAAAACGTTGCCCTGGTTCTGGAAGCTGCCGGAGAAAAACCAGCCATGATCAAAAAGAAAGTCATGCAGGTGCTCAGAACCACTGGGATGGAAAGCAAGGCCAAGGCATATCCACCGACCCTTTCCGGCGGAGAGCAGCAGCGGGTGGCAGTGGCCCGTGCAGTGGTGGGAGAGCCGTCCATTATTCTGGCTGATGAACCCACAGGAAGCCTGGACACAAAATCTGCCCAGGCAATTCTGGATTTTTTAATGGAATATCACAAAAAAGGGGCAACCGTCCTGGTGGCCAGCCATAATCTGCATTTGCTGGAAAGTTCGGTCAGGGGCAGGAATGTTGAGATTAACAATGGAACCATCCAGCGCAGTATCACCATGCTTTAGGAAAAAAACAGGACCCGTAAGATGACCCATTTTTTAAAAAAAGCCCTGGCAGATATCCGTTCAAACCGGTTTTTGAACCTGATCACCATTATCACGATTTCGCTTTCCATTCTGGTTGTCAGTGTTTTTCTGCTTTTTTTTGAGAATGCCAGCCGCATGATTGATTCCTGGAATCAGGGCGGGCGGGCCATGATCTACCTGAACGATGAATTCAGTCTGGATATGCTGCCGCAATTGAAAGCACAGATCAGCGCTATTGGCGATATTGATGAAATGACCTATATTTCCAAGGACCAGGCCCTGGACAAGTTGAAAAAAGAGATGTCCAGTCAGAGTGCGTTTCTGAAAACCTTACAGGAAAATCCATTGCCGGATGCCCTGGAAATCCGGATGCGTTCCTACAATTCCTTTGAAGAGGTCCAGTCCTTTGCAGAAAAGATCAGAACCATTGAAGCGGTTGAAGATATCGAGTACGGCCAGGGGTGGCTGGGCAAATTTTTATATATTTTCAACCTGTTCAAGATCACAGGATATGCCATGTGCAGCATGTTCTTTCTGATTGCCCTGTTTATTACAGCCAATACCGTGCGCCTGGCCTTCTACTCCCGGAAGCTTGAGGTTGAAATCATGCGGCTGGTGGGGGCTTCTGAAAGTTTCATCAAAGCGCCGTTCTATGTTGAAGGACTGCTTCAAGGGCTTCTGGGCGGACTTCTGGGGATGGGCATCCTCCTGGTGTCTTATCTGATGATCTCTTCGGGTATTGCTCAGAATATGGCATATTATGTCTATTTTGATATCCGGTTTCTGTCCGCAAAAATGATTCTGCTGATTATTGCCGGCAGTACCTTTTTAGGTTGGTTTGGATGCTATCTGTCTTTAAAGCAAATATTAGACTGATTCTTTTTGCTGCAGTGGTCTTTTTTGCTGCAGCGATGCCGGCTGTCGGCGAAGAGGGCACTGCGGTCAGGGGGGTGGTGGAAGCCTTCCATCTGAACATCCGCAGTGCTGCCTCACAGGAGTCGGATGTGGTGAGTGTGCTGAAAAAAGGGGATACGGTGGATGTCCTTGAAAAGGAAGCAGGCATTGGCGGATGGCTGAAGATTCAGTCTGGAAAAGACATTGGATATATCCGGAACCGGCCGCAGTACATCCGGCTGATTGACCTTTTGCCGGAAAAAAAGGTTGAAAAACAGCAGATTCAGGCCAGAATCAAATCCCAGGAAAAAATGGTGGAAACCTTTTCTCAAAAAGAGGTTGAGATCATTGAAGGACTGAATGAAATTGATTTTGCGTTAAACAAGGCCCGCCAGAAACTGTCAGCCCTTTCTGCTGAAATTGTGACTCTGGAAGACCGGATTGCCCGGATGGATCAGGATAAAAAAGCGCTGGCAGAAGAGATTGTCAAAAATCGGGAATATGCCGGTCAAAGGCTTCGGGCGCTATACAAGATGAATATGATCGGTCGTCTGGATGCAGCAGGCCTTCCAGATTCCATTTTTGATTTTTTCCTTCAGCAGAATGCCATGAAACGGATTCTTCACGCCGATTTCCAGGTGCTTGAAAAACAGCACCGGGATCTGGCTGCATTTGAGACCCTGGAAGCAGACCTGAACAGAGAAATTCAGGCCAGAACAGCGCTTGAGATCCAGGTGAAGGACCAGATGCGGATCGACCAGACCGAAACCCGGAAAAAAGAGATGATTCTGCAGCAGATCCGGAAACAGAAAAAATTGTCTCTGGCAGCAGTGGAAGCCCTGAGAGACGCTGAAATTGCATTAGACCGAAGAATGAGCCATATTCAGGAACGCGGATCTTCCGACCTGAAAGGGACATCGTTTTCTGACTATAAAGGCCGCCTGATGATTCCGGTAAAAGGAGAGGTGATTTCCGAATATGGTCCGGCCATGACCGGAGATTACAAATCCTATACTTTTCAGAAGGGAATTGATATAAGGGTGGAACGGGGTGAACCTGTGAAATCCGTATTCAAAGGCAAGATCATGTTTGCCCAGTGGCTGAAGGGATACGGAAACCTGGTGATTGTTGACCATGGGGATCATTACTACACCCTGTATGCGCATGTGGAAGAGATTTTCAAGCAGGAAGGCGAGCGCGTTGAAACCGGAGAAGTGATCGCCACGGCAGGAGATACCGGATCGATCAAGGGGTTGTGCCTTCATTTTGAACTCAGGCACCATGGCAAACCTGTAAATCCAATGACATGGTTAAGAAAAGGAGCATGAAAAAAATGAAAACAGGGACTGACCGGATATTCAAAAAATATGTTTCCATGATCATTGCAGCCGGGTTGCTGGTGCTTTCAGCCGGATGGGGGATGTCAGCCACAGCAGAAGAAAATACCTACAAGTCCTTGAAGCTGTTTGCAGATGTGCTTGAAGAGCTGGAAAAAAAATATGTGGACCC
>JAABSK010000007.1 GCA_011390435.1 Desulfobacteraceae bacterium
CGGCATGGATGGTGATAAAATCCACTCCGTTTCGGGAATGGATCGCTACGGTTTCAAACCAGTCATCAATGGTGATCTGATCAACGGCTTTACCGGTACGGGTCAGGGTGTCATAAATGGGAACCGTGCCGATCATCACCGGTATTTCACTGACAAGCCGTTTTCGGAATTCCTGGGTGTCACCTGAGACACTTAAATCCATGATCGCGTCTGCCTTGTTTTCAAGGGCCATCCTGGCTTTGTCCATTTCCGCGTCAAACGAGCACACATCCCTGGAGACCCCTAAGTTGACATTGATTTTGGTTTTCAGCCCGTGACCGATCCCTGCAGCTTTGAGGTTGCGGTGGTGTTTATTGGCGGGAATGACAATCCAGCCCCGGGCCATTTTTTCCATCAGCTCTGTTTGGCTGATGGATTCTGTTTCAAGAACAGCTTCCATCTGGGGGGTGAGGATTTTCTTTTGTGCGGCATCCATCTGTGTGGTGTATCCGGTATTCATTGCGTCGCTCCTAAGATCTGTTTGAGTTTTCTGATTGTCTGGCCGATATCCTCAGCCCCGATGATTTCTGTCACCAGGCATATGGTGGATGCCCCCTTTGAAATCACTTCCTGTATATTGTTCAGTTTGATTCCGCCGATGGCCACAAAAGGGATATCATTGCGGGCGACAACATGTTCGAGATAGCCAAGGCCCACAGCATCACATACGTCTGCTTTGGTGCGGGTGGTGAAAATCGGCCCCACACCGATATAGTCTGCACCGTCTGCCACTGCCTGGGCAGCCTGGGCAGGGCTGTGGGTGGAACAGCCGATCATCATGTCCGGTGCGATGCGCCTGATCTGATCGATGGGCAAATCATCCTGGCCCTGGTGGATACCATCGGCCCCCACCATCAGGGCCAGGTCAACATCGTCATTGACAATAAACGGCACATTGGCGTCCCAGGTGATTTTCCGGATGGCCCGGCATTCTTCAAACATCTGTCTGCGGGTCTTGTCCATTGGTTTTTCCCGGTACTGCAGTACATCAATCCCTGCATCCACCATTTGCCGGGCCACTTGAATATTGGTTTTCCCCCTGCTGAACTTTTCTCCGAGAATGCCGTATATTCCTTTTGGCAGCTGTTTTTTAAACAGGTTGAAAAAATCTGTTTCCAGGGTGTAAACGTCAAACCGCCAGGTTTCCATCTGCTTGCCCCCGGCATAGTCTCCCCGGGTTTTAAGGATCTCTTCAAGCGTGCGCAGGGCTTCTTGAACCCGCTTGAAATTGGATAAGACCGTATCGGTGAGATCACGTCTTTGGTCTGTTGTCTGGGCTGCCGAGATGGATCGCCCCACATCTTTTTTTGCATTGCGGCAATGGATCAATCCGGTTTCCTGTCCTTTGAACACCTGCCGTATCTGGTGGCGCATTCTTCGCAGATCAGCAGAGACAGCTGCGGCATTAAACCGGAACCGGGCAATATCTTCGAGCACCCGCAGTCCTTCAGCGCACCGGTTGATATTTGCATCCAGTATTCGGGATGTTGTCATGGGTAATTTCCTTTATTGTGTTCAATATCAGGGCGGCCATGATCGCGGAGACCATGGCGATCTTGGGCGGGAATACCTCGTCGTCGGCTGCGTCTGATGAGAAATCCCCCACGATCTGGCAATGCCCCATCTGAAGCGTGCGGATGTTTGACAGATCCGGTCCGCTGATGCCTGAAGCAGCAATCACCTGGATATTGCTGCGGGCAAGGTCTTCCACGAGCATTTTTTTGGCAGCCGGGTGGTCCAGGCCTTCCACCACCATGGCACAGTCATGAAATACACAGCTGGCATCTTTGGATGTCAGTTTTCTGTCCAGGGTTTCAATGATCATTTCCGGATAAATCTCCCTGAGGTTTTGTTCAAGGCTGTGGACTTTTTTTTCGCCCACCTGTGAGATCCGATAAAACTGACGGTTCAGATTGGTGGCATCCACATGGTCAAAATCCACCAGCTTGATCTGCTTCACTCTTGCCTGGGCCAGAAGCCTGGCAACATTGGAGCCGATTCCGCCAATGCCGGCAATACCGATTTTCATCAGACCCGCTCCCAGTCTTTGAATATCGGCTGGTAGCCTCTTTTTCGGATCATCTGACAGATCTGATCCACACTCCGGGTGTCTGTCACTGCAAACTGGGGAGTGACAGTGTGATCTTTTAAGGCATATCCGCCCACATCGGTCTTGGATCCGGCAGAATACCGGGTGACGCCCAGCGGCAGAAGCCTGTCTCTGAAATCAGCAGATTCGCGTGTGGAAATGGTGATTCCCAGCCGGGGCATGAACAGCCGCCAGGCCAGCATGAACTGGACAAACTGTGCATCCGATACCGTGTGCCGGGGCAGAATTCCCCCTGCTGCCGGGGTCATTCTGGGAAGTGACAGGCTGATCTCGACATCGGGAAACATTTTTTCCAGATACCGGGCGTGCAGTCCTGCCAGAAAGGCTTCTGACGCAGGCACTCCCAGACCGAACAGCGGCCCGATATTTACCGATCTGAATCCAGCCCTGGCACCCCGTTCCGGGGTCAGCAGCCGGTAGGCATAATCGGTTTTTCGTCCTTTCAGGTGAACGGTTTTATAAATGGCTGGATCATAGACTTCCTGGTAAACGGTCAATGCATCCACGCCAGCGGTCTTGAGTGTTTGATAATCGTCCTCATCCATGGGAAAGATTTCAATGCCAATGGATGAAAAATATCGCTTCAAAAGGGTGACGACCGATTCAAGATAGGAGATGGGGGTGATGCTGGGGGCTTCTCCGGTGAGAATCAGAATGTGCCGGATGCCCATGCCGGCAATTACCCGGGCTTCAGCCTCAATCTGTTCAATGGACAGTTTCAGCCGCCGGGTCTGGGTATTGCAGTTAAATCCGCAATAGGTGCAGTGATTGGAGCAATAGTCAGAAATATACAAGGGGGCGTAAATACCGATGGTGCGGCCAAAATACTGGCGGGTGATCTGACCGGCTTTCACCGCCATCGCTTCAAGGGCATCCTGGGCTGTATCAGACAACAGGTTCAAAAGATCGTAAGGCGTCAACCGGTCTTTTGCTAACGAGCAGTGGACATCCTCCAGCGTGACGCTGCTGAGGTGTGCAGCGATATCAGCGGCGCGATAGTTTTGTATCACATTGAAAAAAGACATGATCCTACCGCCTTAAAAAACCGGTCAGGGGAGAGGATGCACTGGCCTGTGCCTGCTGGTCTGCCATGTCAGACAGATAGGCCATCCGTCCGGCCGCTACAGCCAGGGAAAAAGCTCGGGCTGCCAGAACCGGGTCTTTACTGGTGGCAATGGCTGTGTTTACCAGAACCGCGTCCGCCCCCATTTCCATGGCTTCAGCAGCCTGGGATGGTCGTCCGATGCCTGCGTCCACCACCACCGGCAGTGTACTGGATTCAATGATCAACTGGATCATGGGTTTCATTTCCAGCCCCCGGTTGGTGCCGATAGGTGCACCTAAGGGCATGACAGCGGCTGCACCGGCATCATGCAGCTGACGGCTCACCGTAAGGTCCGGCATCATATAGGGCAGGACAATAAACCCCTCTTTTGCAAGGATTTCAGTTGCCAGAAGGGTTTGGTAATTATCCGGCAAAAGGTATTGCATGTCTGTGATCACTTCGATCTTGATAAAGTTTCCACACCCGGCAGCCCGGGCAATCCGTGCGATACGCACCGCTTCCTTTGCGGTTCTGGCACCGGACGTGTTGGGCAGCAGTGTGACAGAATCCGGAATATAGCTGAGGATATTGTCTTTTGGGTCATCCGGGTCAACCCGCCTGAGGGCAACGGTAATCATTTGAGAGCCGCAGGCCTCAAGCATATCCGGGATCACTGACCGGGGGGAAAATTTACCGGTTCCAGTGAACAGCCGGTTCGTAAATACGGTATCGCCGATCGTCAGGGTGTCATTTGAGTCAGGCATCTATCCGCCTCCAACAAAGCTTAACAGTTCAATGATATCATCCGGCCGGATCAGAATATCGCTCCAGGTCTCCTGGGAAACGAGAGTGAAATTGTGTTCAGCAATTAATGTATCCGTGTCCAGGCCCAGGTATTCGACAAGATCCATAAGGGTCAGGCAGTCGGTCTCCGTGGGCTTTCCGTTGAGTTGTATTTTCATGGATAATGGTTCCCATGCAATTGGGTGTTATGGGTAAAAAACCTGACAGGAAAGAAGGGGAAACAGGGAATAAAGCAAGGACGGACAATGATAAAACAAATAGAAGCTTCATACACTTTCCCTACGCCGGTGCTAACCGTATCAGGTTCCAAGGGTTGAAGCCTGTTTTGCTTCTCTCAGCTTTTGATTCAAAGCACCCCCAGTGAACGTACTGCCACCAAAACTATGTGAAAGCGTGTACGCTTGTCAATGAAAAAAAGTCGTGTGTCCGGTAAAAAATTATAGAGCGAGCGTTCGTTTTATCAATTGACTTCAAAAATGGCCTTTGTTACCATGGGCCATAACACAAAAATACGGTACAGACAGATAACATAAAAAGGTGTGAACAGTGAAGATACATGAATTGATCGATCAGTGCAGAAAGACCAAAACCGTTTCTCTTGATGAAGCAGCGTCAAAACGCATTCTCTCTGAATATGGTATCCCTGTTGTGGAAGAGGTGATCACAGCAGATGAAAACACAGCCGTGGCTGTTGCCGGAAAAATGGGATATCCTGTTGTTCTGAAAGGCTTTGGCAGCAGCCTTGCCCATAAAACTGAAATGGGCCTGGTCCGGGTGAATCTTGCAGATGAACATCAGGTGCGTACGGCCTTTTCACAGATCAAAATCGCTGGTGGTGAGGCCTGGGAAGGTTGTCTGGTCCAGCCGATGGTCACAGGCCAGCGGGAGGTCGTTGCAGGACTGATCCGTGATCCCCAGTTCGGACCGGTGGTGATGTTCGGTCTGGGCGGTATTTTTGCCGAGGCCCTTAAAGACGTGGTTTTCCGCATTGCGCCCCTGACGGAGGAGCAGGCCCGGGACATGATGTCTGATCTGTCAGCCCGGAATCTGCTGGGAGCGTTCAGAGGCCAGGCACCGGCAGATACAGCCCAGCTGGCCAGGGTACTGACAGGGCTTTCCCGCCTGGGCACAGACTTCCCTGATATCAAAGAGGTGGATATCAACCCGTTGATTATCTCAGCAGACGGGCGGATAACAGCCGTGGATGCCCTTGTGGTGTTGACAGATGATCTGCCTGATGTTGACGTGCCGGATCCTGAGACCGCGCAGCAGAAGAGTGATAAAACCGTTCAGGACCTGAAGGTCATGACCCGGCCGCAGTCCATTGCCGTTGTCGGGGTTGCCCGGACGCCGGCAGGTCCTTTTCCCGGAATTTACCGGTGCATGCGGGATTTTGGGTATGCCGGGCGGTTGTATCCCATCAATCCAGGGGCTCCGGATATTGACGGAGCCAAATCATATCCCAGTCTCAAAGCATTGCCGGAAAAGGTGGACCTGGTGATTCTTTCCATTTCTGCGGATCGGGTACCGGCAGCACTGGATGAGTGTGTTGAGGCCGGGTGCAGGAATGTTCATATTTTTACCTCCGGGTTTGCAGAGTCGGGAGAACCGGAAGGGATTCGTCTCCAGGAAGAGATCCGGCAGATTGCCCTGAACGGCGGGTTGAATATCATCGGTCCCAACTGCATGGGGATCCATGTGCCGGCATTGCGTGTCCTTACATGGAAAAATGCTTCCAAAATCAGCGGACCTGTGGGCATGGTCAGCCAGAGCGGCGGTCATGCCCAGGATTTTGCCCACCTGGCAAACCGGATGGGATTGTATTTCAGTAAAATTATCAGTTTTGGCAATGCCGTCACCATGGACAGCACTGATTTTCTTCCTTTTTTTGCTCAAGACGCAGATACCCGCATCATTTCCATGTACCTGGAAGGGGTAAAAGATGGGCGAACGCTGCTGGAGCAGGTAACCCGGATCAACCGGAAAAAACCGGTGGTGATCCTGAAAGGGGGGCTGACAGAATCCGGGGCAAGGACAGTGGCGTCCCACACTGGTTCCCTTGCCGGTGGCGCATCCATATGGAAAGGATTTTTCCGCCAGACCGGGGCGGTTCAGGTAAACTCTCTGGATGAAATGGCCCAGACCATCATGGCGTTTGAGCATCTCCCACCTGTCAGGGGCAAACGGGTGGCCATTCTGGGCACCGGGGGCGGTATCGGTGTTGCTGCAGCAGACAGCTGTGCCCGGACCGGATTAGAGATGCCGCAGCTTTCACCCGAAACCATGGATCAGCTGCGTCAGTATATCCCGCCGGCCGGTAACATGATCCGCAACCCCATTGATGCACATATTGTGATCATGAAGCTGGATCTGCTGGGCCCCACACTGGAGCTTCTGGCAAAAGAATCCTATCTGGACATGTTTATTCTTTCCCTGCATCTGGACTGGATTTACGGCAAAGAAGAGGGCGCACACATTGACAGCATTGGTCGGTATCTTGCTGAAGAAGCACGGAAACACCTGAACGGAAAGCCCCTGGTGGTGGTCTGGCGGCAATATCAGCCCCAGTCGGGCATCAAGGCTGCCAGGGAACGGCTGGAACGTCAACTGCAAAATGCAGGCATTCCTGTTTACGAAGGCCTGGATGCTTCCCTTGGCGCTTTGTCAAAAGTGGCTGAATATTATACGTTCCACAGTAGAGCCGTAAGCGGACCCAATTGGGAAAAAAATTGAATTTGCATCATGCAGCCGGCTGTTGTAATGTTAAAAAAACAGGGAGTAAATCAGAACATGGCACAAGACAACAACCGGAATTTTCCCCGGTTTATGGACGCCCTGTTTTTGAATTATCAGCCTCAGATCCTTGTGGAAACCGTTCTCTGGGTCTTCCGCGCCTATCGGTCCCATGGGTTTGCGACCACATACTGGGCAGCCAATTTAAACATATGGGTGGATCTGCTGAAAAAGGAACTGACGCCTGCGGCATTTGAAGAGATCTATCCGTTTTATCGCTGGCTGATTGTGAATATACCGGTTTTTGTCCGGATTACGGATCAGGAGCGATCCATTCATGACGAAAAATAAAGACAGCGGGTCTGCATCATCAATACCTGAAAATCTGTATCAGGAGTATTTCAATCTTCTTTTGAACGGTGATCGGATCGCCTGCACCCGCATTGTTCAGGACCTGATTCATAAAGACATTGAAATCAAAATTCTTTATGTGGAATTTTTTCAAAAGAGTCTTTATGCCGTGGGTGAATTATGGGAATACAATAAAATATCCGTTGCCCGGGAGCACCTGGTGACGGCAATTACTGAAGGACTGTTGAACCTGGTGTATCCAAAACTCTTTGAGAAAGATCATGCACGGCAGAACAAATCTGTGGTCATTTCCTGCACTGCCAATGAATTTCATCAGATCGGCGGAAAAATGGCTGCGGATATTTTCGAACTCAATGGATGGAACAGCCATTTTCTGGGAGCCAATACACCGGTGAACCATCTGCTGGATTATATCCAGGACGTCAAACCGGATCTGGTCGGGCTTTCTTTAAGCGTGTATTTCAATCTTCCATCGCTGAAAGCCGGGCTGGATGCACTCAGATCGGATTTTAGAAACCTGGATGTTTTTGTCGGCGGCCAGGCCTTTTGTCATGGCGGAATCGATCTGCTGAAGCAGTATACGGGAACCCGCTACGTTCAATCGCTGAACGAACTTGATGCGATGATCAGAGAATGAAATGACGATAACAAAGGGGCATCATGAAGTGATTGTGCATTATGTCGATGCGCATGCCCCTGTCCTGTTGATGCTTCTGGGTGCTGACGGAAAGATCTGCCATGTCAACCGGTTTGCCGGGAAAACTATCGGAGAGCGTCTGCCTGGAATGTTTTTTCATGACATTATTATGGATTTCCATGATACTTTTCAGCTGGAAAAAGCGGCTGCCTGCTCCGATACCGTTCATTTGCTGACCCTTCAAACAAAAGCGGATGTTTCCCAGACCTATCGGTTTCGTTTCTACAAGACGCAACATGCGATTCTTGCCTTGGGGCATCTGGATATTGATGAGATTGAATCTCTGAGCAGTGAGCTGCTCAGCGTGAATCGGGAGTTGAATAATCTGACCCGGGAATTGAATTTCAAAAACCGGGATCTTTTAAAAGCCAACGAAAAAATTATCGAACTGACTCGAATGGATCCTTTGACGAAACTTGCTAACCGGCGCTATTTTTCGGAACGCATGGAGGAGATGATTTCCCTTGCCGCCCGGAAATCGCAGCCACTATCGCTGATCATGACGGATATTGATCACTTTAAATGCGTCAACGACACCGATGGTCATGACGCGGGAGATCGTGTGCTTCAGGGCTATGCCGATCTGATGAAGGCACATACCCGTGTTGAAGATCTGGTGGCCCGTTTCGGCGGCGAAGAATTCATCATTCTTCTGCCGTCAACAGACAGCTTTCAGGCACATGCGTCTGCTGAACGGATCCGCCTGGCGCTGGCATCAATGGATTTTTTGAAAAACAACCAGCATGTCACCGCTAGTTTTGGTGTCAGCCAGCTGATACCAGGTGAAAACAGTGACACATTCATCAAACGAACCGATGTGGCGTTATATCAGGCCAAAAACTCTGGCCGGAACCGTACTGTAATGAGCGATGGACACCTGTCCCGCCAATAATGTTGATCGACGGTCCCGGGCTGCAGATTATCGGACCGGCGGGTTGAAATACCCGTGGACAAGGTCAGGAAACAGGGTGCGAAGCTGCTGGATCATGCTGGCCATGCCCATGGCAGGGCCGCTGTCTTCAGCCTGTGACATGATGCTGCAATACTGTACCGGATCAAAATTCAGGTTCCGCCACTGGATCATATTGATACCATGGGTGCGGATAAAAGCCTGAAGGGCTGAAAATTCCTTTTCAGAGTCGGTAAATCCAGGACAGTTCAAGTAATTGATGGAAACAAATTTCCCCTGGGATTTTGCTTCGTCAATACTGTCAAGCACATCTGAAAACCGGTATGATCGGGGCCTGAAATAGGCAGTATAGCATGTCTCCCTTATCGAGTTCATAGAGACCCGCATGGTGTCCAGACCGGCCTTGCACAGACGGGATACCGTTCTGGGCAGACTGGCGTTGGTGTTCAGGTTGATCGTGCCTTCCCGGGTCTGGTGCCGGATCATCCGGATGGCCGGTTCAATGGCGCCGGCTGCGGTCAAGGGCTCTCCTTCGCATCCCTGTCCAAAGCTGACCACTGCATTTTTGACTCTGGAGATATGCTCCAGGCTGACCTGGGCGATCTCTTCGGGCAAAGGGGTGAATGAGATGCGCTCCTGGCATGCACAAAGGTTGTTTTCCGTCTGAAGAGAGATGCAGCCGATGCAATTGGCATTGCACACCAGGGATGTCGGCAGCGGCGCTTCGTAACGGCTGAGAAAAAAGTTTTTCCCCGCAGGACAGCCGTACTCCAGCGCACAGGTTTCAAGGTGACGCATCAGGCGGTTGTCCGGATATTTTCTGTTCATTTTTTTCACCCCTTTGATGACCCGGTTTCTGGGCATCTGCCGCAGATCCTGACGGGGTTCGGCATCCACCAGAATGGCGGCTGAACAAAAGCGGTTGTTTTTAAATCCCACAGCCCCATAGGAAAAAAGCGGGAGGATCTGTCCGGCATCCTTGTCATCGTAGGCACAGAACGCCTGGTTGACGTATCCGGGAGAATTGAACACAGCAACAGGAAAGATTTTTTCCGATGGA
This sequence comes from Desulfobacteraceae bacterium, assembly GCA_011390435.1. The sequence continues at coordinate 9,771 of JAABSK010000007.1, forward strand.
TCATAGGGGTTGTGCCGCAGGGTTTCAAATTCACCTGTGGCCTGGTTGTATACAATGGGATATCTGTCCGGCAGCAGCATCAATTCACTGCCATGGGGCATGGAAATGGTATTTTTTTGTGTGAGAACCACAGGCCGGGTGCCGGAAAAGCCAACGGCACCATAACCGTCCAGCTCGAAAATATCACCGTTTTCAGCTGCAACAACAGCTGTGATCAGGGATGTGTTCATCTGGTTACACCCAAATTGTATTGTATGGTATTCTTTGTTTCATTTCAGGTGGCTACCATACCGCATATGACAGATCAAAACAATTTAAATCGATTCAACAGGCCATGATCAGGGCAGCGGTTTTACCTTGACTTTTGCCGCCCCGGCACATACTTTCTGGATCGCATTGATATCAGATGCAGGCTCTAAAAAATATGAAAGGCGCATGTCAATGGCTGAAAAACAAATCGAACCGCCTGTTGCGGCAGCAGATGTTTCTTTGAAACATTATTATCTGATCGGCATATTTGCCACGACCCTTGGCATTTTTGTCGTGGCGGTTCTGAATCTGTTTACACCGCTGGAATCCATCAAGATCCGTATTTTCGGGACCGACCAGGCCCTGACCATGGAAACGATGCTCTCTTTTTTCTTTCCCAAGCTTCTGGTGGTGCTGGGGATCTCCTATCTGGGGATTCTGTACATGATCCAGCGGATGCTCGGACCGGTTTCGCGGTGCCTGGCAATGATGAAAAAAGGGGAGTATCCGGATAAACAGCAGGTTGAAGCTGCCCAGAGACGACTGTTGAATATGCCTTTTTTGTTTGTTCCATGGAATGTTTTTTTATGGATTCTGATTCCGGCGCTGGTGGGTGTATCCTCTGTGTTGACCGGAATCGTTGACCTGCGTACCGCTGTTATTCTTTCTGTCCGGGCCAGTATGGTGGGACTGGTGGCATCAGCCATTGCTTCCCAGAAAATGGAATCCATAGCCCGGCGGCAATTGATTCCTTTTTTCTTTCCGGACGGCCGTCTGACCCAGTTGAAAGGGGCTGCAAAAATTTCCATTTCCCGGCGGATTATTCTGGTAAACCGGCTGGGAGCCGTGATTCCCATGACCATTTTGCTGGTGACGCTGCTGACCCTTCAGTGGTATGTTGAAACCGATACCATGTCTGCGGTCCGGTACGGCAGGGGAATTCTGCTGTTTACGTTTGTCTTGTTCATTTACACCCTGGTGTCTTCAAAACATCTAAACCGGCTGCTCAGCAGCAACATTACCGATCCGATCAACGATCTGGTGCGGGTGCTGCAGCAGGTTCAAAAAGGAACGTATACCACTGCAGTACAGGTGCTTTCCAATGATGAGATCGGGTATGCAGGAGAAGTGGTCAATGAGATGGCTGCAGGCTTGAAAGAAAAGCAACAGATGCAGAAATCCTTGAACCTGGCCAGAGAAATTCAGCAGAATCTTTTGCCGGGAAAAATGCCGGATATTCCAGGATTTGATATTGCCTGCACCACCAGTTACTGTGATGAAACCGGCGGAGATTTTTATGATGTGGTTTTGCCGGAAGGCCCTGGAAAAAATACGGTTCAGCTGGTTCTCGGCGATGTGTCTGGCCACGGGGTTTCATCGGCCCTGCTCATGGCAACGGCACGGGCTTTGTTTCGGCAGCGTTCTGCCATGGGCGGCACTCTGGACTGCATCGTGGGGGATGTCAACCGGCAGTTGTGTCAGGATGTCAGGGATTCAGGCGATTTCATGACCATGATCGTGGTGGAGATCAATGCGGAGCAGAACGTTCTGAAATGGGTGCGGGCCGGTCAGGACCCGGCCGTGTTGTACGATGCGTCAGCAGACCGGTTTACCAACTTGAAAGGTCCGGGCATTGCACTTGGGCTGGATGAAACGTTTCAGTATACGGAAAATACCCTTTCCGGCCTGTCAAAAGGGGATGTTCTCGCCCTTTTCAGTGATGGCATCTGGGAGGCAAAAAACGTATCCGGATCAGCATTTGGAAAAGAGAATCTGAAACAGATGATCCAGCAGAATGCTCAAGCCTCGGCAAACGAGATCCGTGATCGCGTGATGGCGGCATTGACACAGTTCCAGGGATCAGCAAAACGTCAGGATGACGCGTCGCTGGTCATTATCAAAAAAAAGTGATGGTCAGGTTTTCTCAACCGCATCCAGTACCTGCCCGATAAAGGATTCATGATCCCAGGAATCATCATGGGTGACCCCCAGGCGGACCACAACCAGATTTCGTGAGGGAATGACTGCAACGATCTGTCCGTTGAATCCACCGCAATAGTAGAGATCGTTCGGCAGTGACGGGAACTTCCGGTTTTCAGGGCGGTCCGGATCACCGGCATTGAGCCAGAACTGCGCCCCATACTGCCCCATGGGGGCGTCTTTGGTGGGTGTTGTGGCATAAGAAACCCATCCGTGCGGCAGAATACGTTCGCCATTCCACACCCCGTCATTTTTCAGAAGCAGGCCAAATCGTGCCCAGTCACGGGCAGTGGCAAACATGTAGCTGGATCCGACAATGGTGCCGGATGCGTCCGGTTCGATGATGGCAGAATAGGCCCTGATTTTGTGAAAGAGACGTTCCTGGGAAAAGCGGTGGACGGCGGCCAGGGTATCGCCGGCATGGCGCGTGACGATTGCGGCAATAATATTGGCAGTGCCGCTGGAATAAGACCAGTGGGTATCCGGTGCAAAGCGGAGTGGTTTGTCTGCTGCAAAATCCGCCATGCTCCTGCTGGTATACAGCATGTCGGTTGCATCTTTGAATGGTCCGTAAACCTCTTCAAATTCAAGGCCGCTGGACATTCTCAGCAGCATGTCCAGGGTGATGCCGCTCCGTGGATCACTCGGCGACTGCCAGGCTGAAACAGCTGCTGGCTGGTGAATGTCCAGAACCTGATCTTTGACCAGAATGCCCACCAGGGCGCAGGTAACGCTTTTGGCCATGGACCAGCCCAGAAACGGGGTGTCCGGATGAAACCCCGGTGCATATTTTTCTGCAATCACCTGATTTCCAAGCACCACCACAACCGCCTGTGTATTTCGCCGGGTTTGTGGTCCGGGTTCGATAAAGGCCTTTTCCACGGCAGTGTGCAGTTTCTGGACGTCGACCTGTGCCGGCAGCTGGGAAAGATCAACACGATCACCTTCCGGCCAGGGGTCACGGGTTCTCTGGGGATGGGTCGGCAACAGATTTCTGGCCTGATCCACAAGGGTCTGCCGGTCTGTGTCAACCAGCAGGGTGCATCCGCAGCCTGGGCGGTACACGGCTGTCATGGGCTTCCAGAATCCAAATCCCTTTGCCGTTACCATCTTGTTCTCATTGTCCACTGTGAGGCGCACCAAGCGGAACATCGGGTGGGTGGGCAACACCTCTTTTTGAAACACCTGATCCGGGTTGCGGCCGGCAAGAAAAACCTGGGAACAGACATACTTGGCAGAATATCCGGTTCCGATGGGAAGGGCCTTGTTCAGAAAATATCCTCCCAGTACAATCATGCACAAAAGGAGTGTCAGCGTGATCCATTTGAATGTTTTTTTCATGAAGCACCTTTGCAAACAGGTTATAATTGAAACGCAGGATAACAGAGCGTATCAGTTTGCCGGGTTCCAGGCAAACAGGTTTTGATTTTAATCTGTTTTACCGGATAAAAAACAGTGTTTTTCATGCAGGTCCTGTGGTATGGTTTTGCTTTATGAATCTGTAAACAACAGGTGGTAAAATGTGTCTTGCAGTGCCGTCAAGGATTATTGAGCTCAATGATCATATGGCCAGAGTGGATGTGGATGGTGTTGTCCGGGAGGCCAGCATTCTTTTGCTGGATGATGTCAGGATCGGTGATTATGTGATTGTTCATGCCGGGTTTGCCATCAGTAAGGTGGATGAGGCAGCTGCCCTTCAAACCCTTGATGACATGCGAAATATTCTGGACCAGCGTCCTCTTGGCTGATGTCGCTGGCAATATTGCGTTCTGTCATATGACCCATGTCTCTGCAGCCAGACAGTTTGACATCGAAGGGGTGGTTCAGGGTGTGGGATTTCGACCGTTTTTGTTCTCCCTGGCACAAAAATACCATCTCACCGGCGAAGTGTGCAATACAGCCGGTGGTGTTCAGGTGGTGGTGGAAGGAACCGAGCCGGAGATCTGTCGTTTTGCAGCCGATATCATCAATCGCCCGCCTTTTCTCGCATCTGTCACATCAATGCGCACCACCACACTGACGCCCAGGGGGTTTGCGTGTTTCAAGATCGTCCAGACCCAGGTTTCCGGCAGCCGGAACACCCTGATATCGCCGGATATGTCTGTGTGCCCGGAATGCCTTGCGGAATTGAAAAACCCAGACGACCCCCGATTTGAATATCCGTTTATCAACTGTACCCATTGTGGTCCCAGATTCACCATCATCAAAGACCTCCCCTATGACCGGCCCAAAACATCCATGAAGGCATTTATCATGTGTGAACGATGCCAGCGTGAATATGATGATCCTTCAGACCGGCGCTTCCATGCCCAGCCCAATGCCTGCCCTGTTTGCGGGCCAATGGTGTTTTTGACAGACAGCAACGGCCGGCGGATCAATCCGGAAAAGACTGATCCTGTCCGCTTTGCAGCCCAGGCATTGTCAGATGGAAAGATTATCGGTGTCAAAGGGCTTGGTGGATTCCACCTGGCCTGTGATGCATCCTGTTTTGACGCTGTACAGCGGTTGAGGGTGAAAAAAAACCGGCCGCACAAACCCTTTGCCGTGATGGCCAGATCCCTGGATGTGCTGGCGGATCTGGTACATATCAGCCCACAGGAAAAGGATCTGCTTGAGTCCTGCCACCGTCCCATTGTTCTGCTCAGGAAAAAAGACGCATCAGCCACAGGCGTGTCTGCCGGGCTGAGCCGGGACATTGCGCCGTTGAATTCCTGTATCGGGGTGATGCTGCCCTACACTCCGCTGCATGTGCTGCTGCTGGAAAAAGGGCCGGATATCGTGGTGATGACCAGTGGAAACCGTTCTGGAGAACCCATTTCTATTGACAACGCAGATGCGGTTTCTGCTTTTTGCCATATGGCGGATTATTTTTTGCTCCACAACCGGGATATCTACTTCAGGGCGGATGATTCCATTCTGAGGGTGCAGGCCAAAGTCCCCCGTTTTTTGAGGCGATCTCGCGGGTATGCCCCTTTGCCCATCGTTTTGAAAACCCCTCTTCCCGGGATGTTGGGGTGCGGGGCCGGGATGAAAAATACCATCTGCCTGACACGGGGAACAGATGTTTTTCTAAGCCAGCATATCGGTGATCTGGAAAATGTGAGAACCGAGGCGTATTTCAAAGACAGCATTGCCCATTTAAAACGCATTTTCAATGTCGATCCAAAGATGGTTGCCCATGATCTGCATCCGGGATATGCCAGCACCCGATATGCCGGGTCGTGTAAAAATGTCAAAACCGTTGGAATTCAGCATCATCATGCCCATGCGGTTTCCTGCATGGCAGAACACCATCTGGACGAACCGGTGCTGGCCATTGTTCTGGACGGAACCGGTTATGGAACCGACAGTCATATCTGGGGAGGAGAGCTTCTGGTGTGCACCCGGGCGGACTTTGAGCGGAAAGCCCACCTGTCCTATCTTCCCATGCCCGGCGGTGAAAAGGCGGTCACTGAGCCCTGGCGCATGGCGGCTGCTGCGCTGCATGCTGCATTCGGCAAGGACTTTTTAACCCTGGAGATTCCCTTTATCCGGCAGATGGCAGATCAGAATCTGGCTGTGGTATGCCAGATGATTGACAAACAGTTGAACACACCGTTGACATCCAGTGCCGGCAGGTTGTTTGACGCGGTTGCTTCCATTTTGTGCCTGTGCCACGCAATCACCCATGAAAGTCAGGCTGCCATGCAGCTGGAAGCAATTGCGCTTGACCATCAGCGGACGGAAACAGAACCAGATCCATCTGGATTCCTTTTGCATCCGCCAGAAAAAAATGCGGCAGATACCGCGATCCGGATTGATCTGACTCCGTTTATCCGAAAGATGGTACAGGAGATTGAAGCTCGCCGCCCTGCTGCTGCAATTGGGTTTGATTTCCACCATATCCTGGTCAACGCATTTGCTGCTGCCGCCCAGAGGGAGAAACAGGCATCCGGGATTTGTAAGATTGTCTTGTCCGGCGGGGTTTTTAACAATGAGATTCTGTTGAGCGCAATGATTGCCCAATTGGAAAAAATGGCATTCAAGGTTTACACACACACCGCTGTTCCCACGGGTGATGGCGGCATCTGTCTGGGACAGGTGGTGGCGGCTGCAGCCAGAGAGGAGCGTGCATAAATGGGTTTGAAATATGTTGACGAATACAGGGATGGTGCACTGGCACGGCAAATTGTGGAAAAAATTCATCAGATCAGCCATCGCCCTCTGCGGCTGATGGAGGTGTGCGGCACGCATACCACCGCCATTTTCCGCCACGGTATTCGAAGCGTTCTGCCGCATTGGATCACCCTGCTGTCCGGGCCGGGGTGCCCGGTATGCGTGACCGCGCAAAAAGAGATTGATGCCTTTGTGGCCTTAACACGGATAAAAGATGTGATTGTTACCACATTCGGTGATTTGATCCGTGTACCAGGGTCGGTCTCGTCTCTTGAAAAAGAAAAAGCAGCCGGTGCAGATGTGCGGGTGGTGTATTCCCTGTTTGATGCCCTGAAGATCGCCAAAACCCATCCGGATCAGCCGGTTGTTTTCTGTGCTGTGGGATTTGAAACCACCATTCCCACGATTGCTGCCGGGCTTTTAATGGCCGATCAGCAAAAAGCGGATAATTTTTTTATCTATTCAGCCAACAAATTGACGCCTCCGGCCCTGGCCGCATTGATGGAAACAGACGGTGTGGCTGTTGACGGATTTCTGCTGCCGGGTCATGTGTCGGTGATCACCGGTACCCGCGCCTACCAGGGAATTTTTGACACGTACCGGATTCCGTCGGTGATTGCAGGGTTTGAGCCTGCCGATATCCTGACAGCGATTCTTAAGCTGGTGGAACAGAATGAAACCGGGGTACCAGCCCTTGAAAACGCTTATTTGCGGGCAGTATCAGACAAAGGAAATACAAAGGCACAAGAAATCAGCGCAGCTGTGTTTGAGGTCTGTGACGCTGTCTGGCGGGGAATCGGAATGATTCCGGCAAGCGGTATGCGGCTGAAACCTGCTTATGCACGGTTTGATGCGGCCCATGCGTTTGAGCTGGACCTTGTGGATCTGCCGGAACCGCCCGGCTGTGCCTGCGGACAGATTCTCATGGGGCTGAAGACACCTGTGGAGTGCCGGTTGTACAAAAAAAAATGCACCCCCATGACACCGGTGGGGCCTTGCATGGTTTCCAGTGAAGGGGCCTGTGCCGCTTTTTATCGATATCATCCTTAAACAAAACAGGAAAAACATGAGCGAAGAAAAAATTTTACTGGATCATGGGTCTGGAGGGAAGCTGTCCCATGCGTTGTTTACCGATCTGATTCTGCCGTTGTTCAAAAGCAGGGAACTGTCTGTTCAGGATGATGGTGCTGTTCTGGATTTTGGCGGTCAAAAGCTGGCTTTTTCAACAGATTCCTATGTGGTGGACCCTGTTTTTTTTCCTGGCGGCAATATCGGGGATCTGGCAGTGAACGGGACGGTCAACGACATTGCCATGTGCGGGGCTGTGCCACAGGTGATCAGTGTCGGCCTGATCATTGAAGAAGGGTTTTTAATCAAGGAGTTGAAGCAGATTCTTGAAAGCATGGCTGAAGCGGCAGCCAGAGCCGGGGTGAAAATTGTCACCGGAGATACCAAGGTGGTTCCCAGGGGCAAGGCTGACAAAATTTTTATCAACACCGCTGGCATCGGCGTGATGCTGCCGGGGGTACAGGTGTCAGGCAGCAATGCACAGCCCGGAGATCAGATTATTGTCAGTGGAACCATTGCAGACCACGGCATGGCGGTTTTAACCACCCGGGAAGGACTCTCCTTTGAGACTGCGATCCAGACCGATTCTGCCCCGTTAAACCGGATGGTGCAAGCGGTTCTTGAGTCTGGATACGATGTCCATGTGCTTCGGGACCCCACCCGCGGGGGGCTGGGCACTACATTGAACGAGATTGCCATTCAGTCTGGTGTGGGGATCCGGATCAATGAAAAATCGGTACCGGTCCAGGGGGCGGTTCAGGGATGCTGCGAACTTCTGGGATTTGACCCGCTGTACATTGCCAATGAGGGAAAGCTGATCTGCTTTGTGCCTGAAGCATCGGCGCAAAAAGTCCTTGAGATCATCCAGGCAGATGAATTCGGCAAAGATGCCGTCATTATCGGAGAAGTCACAGCTGATGATCCGGGAGCGGTTTTTCTGGAAACCGTTATCGGCGGGGTTCGCCGGCTGGACATGCTGACAGGCGAGCAACTGCCGAGAATCTGTTAAGTGATTGTGACGGTTCAGGCCAGAAGCAGGTGAACCTGTTTTCTGGCCACGGAAAGAAACGCGGGAAAGGCCTGTGTCAGCGTCGGCGTCATTTCAAGGCCCCAGTCAATGGTGTCCGGTTCAATGCCCACCACGGTTAATGCAGGTGTATACCCTCTCATCCGGGCCATATTCAGTGAATCCAGCAGATCCACATCATGAAGGGATAAAACCTGTTTTGCATTGTGTGCCAGGTCTGTTTCATCCAGACGGTATATGGTGCCGGGCGGATGTCCGGCCCGGACCACATCCAGCACCAGGATCTGCTCATAGCCCTCAAACAGGTAAAACAGATCCTGGGTAAATGTGCCGCCGTCCATAAAATCCACCCGGGCTTGATCATAATCGTGTTTTTCTTTCCAGAATTCATAAATGGCGTGAACGCCAATGCCCTCATCCATCATGAGAATATTGCCGACACCCAGTACCAGTAATTTTTTCATGGGGTCTGTCATTCCGTGGCCGGCAGTGAAGAGAGGCGCACGCGACTCTCTTCACCGGTTCGGGTCATCTGATTTATTTATAAGGGGATTTCAACCGTGATCTCTTTGCCAGTGTCTGCGTCCAGCACGTGGACGGCACAGCCCAGTCAGGGGTCAAACGATCGGATCAGCCGTCCCACATTCACCGGGTTTTCAGGATCTGGGACAGGAACACCGATCAAGGCCTGTTCCATGGGGCCTCTCTGGCCCATGTCATCCATGGGGTTGGCATTCCAGATGGTGGCTGACGTTACCTGATAGTTGGCAATTTTTTTGTTTTTGATCTGGATATAATGGAGCAGAGCCCCTCTGGGGGCTTCGGTAAGGCCCAGCCCTTCTGCAGATTCCGGGATGGGGGCGGGAACAAAGGTCTCCTTGCCTGGCTGGGCCTGGGCAAGCCACTGTTCCATGGCATCGGCGACAATAGCGGTCTCTTCTGCCCGTGCCACATGCCTTCCCAGAATGGAGAAAGCAGCATCCTTGATATCTCTGACGCGTTTGACACCCAGTGCGTCCTGGCCGGTTTTGGACAACTCTGGGTTGTTGACCCACATCCGGGCCAGAGGACCGACCTCATGGGGTTTTCCATTGTAACGCGGCGATTTGATAAAGCTGTAGGCTTCAGGTTTATGCGGATCAGGAATCGTTTGTCCCTGAGTGGGATTCAACCCGGTGGTGCGATCGTCAAAAAAGGAATATTTGACATATTCCTTGATCAGAGCCGGGTCAACCGCATAATCTTTGCCATCGGTGAAAACCCCTCTTTTTAACAGGGTGTTGCCGGCATCATCAATGGGGAAAACACCCCAGGCTGCACAGTTATGATATCCGCCACCGGTTTTCAGCAAATCACCGTACGGGCCTGCCAGCAGATAGACAATGGGAAGATATTTTTCCATGATAAATTTTTTGACAACTTTAAAGCGTTCAGCATAGGCGTTTAATGCTTCACGGGTGGGAATTTCCGTGGTTCCGCCCACAACGATTCCCTGGACATGGGGCATTTTCCCTCCCAGAAGCGCCACCATTTCATGGCATATTTTCCGGATCTCCAGCGCTTCAAGATATTGTCCCACAGCCACGTCATTGATGTTTTTAGGAACACGGACATCATTTTTGGCATACCGGGGAACAAAAGGGGCCACATCCGGACCGTTTACATAGTCCAGTGCTGCCAGATGATAAAAGTGCAGAATATGGGACTGAAGATAGTTGGCCCCGAGAATCAGGTTTCGTGCGATCCTGCCGTTGGGGGTCAGTTTGACTTTAAAGGCATCATCCAGGGCCAGGGCTGATGCTGTTGCGTGGGCTGTGGGGCAGACCCCGCAGATGCGCTGGGTGATCTGGGCGGCATCTCTCGGGTCCCTGCCGATGAGAATCTGCTCAAATCCGCGGTACATGCCGCCAAAAACCCGGGCATCGGAAACCGCTCCGTTCTGTATCTCAACTTCAACTTTCAGGTGTCCTTCAATTCGGGATATCGGATCAATGGCCACTTTGATTTTTTTTCCGCCAGTGACCGGAGGAACAGCTTGTGGTTTGCAACCTGCCATAATGTAAGCTCCTTTTATAGTAACCGTTCAGGATAAAATGTGTTATGCGGGATCATAAAACGGTGATGTCAAATCCGGGAACCCAGGCTCGACACACCCGGTGCAGACAGCATTGTCCACACACCAGTTCAAACCGCTGTTCCATTTGCGCTGATAACAATCTGCATAGGTGACCGGGCCTTTACAGCCAAGATCCATCCGGCAGCCTTTTGGGTCAGACAGGGTTTCGGACATGTTGCCGGCATCGTACTGGTCAATGCGCGGACAGTTGTCATGGATGTTTTCGCCATAAAAAACCACGGGCCGGCCAAATTCATCCAGCTGCGGAATTCCTTTTGTCAGCAGGTGGGCAATCGAACCCACAATCCAGTCCGGGTGCGGTGGGCAGCCAGGAATGTTGACCACAGGGGTGTTGATATGAAAGGTTTTGAAAAAATCCATCACACCTCTGGCCTGGGTGATGCTGCCCTGAGCTGCCGGGATACCGCCAAATGTCGCACAGGTGCCGACGGCAATCACGCTGCCCGCTCGGGGGCCCAGATCCTTGACCAGATCCACCATGGTGACTTCCTTGTGGTCGATCTCGCCCACACTGCAGAATTTGCCATTGGCGGCAATGGGAATTGCCCCTTCCACCACCAGGGAAAATTTTCCGTCATACAGATCTGCCGCACGATAGAGATTTTCCATGGCAGTCTGACCTTCGCTGACCATGACAGTGGTGAGAAATTCAAGGTTGACCACCTTGAGGAGCACATCGGCAATGGATGGGTCAACACTGTTCAATAATGAAACAGAGCAGCCGGTGCAGCTTTGACCCTGTATCCAGAGGATGGGATGTTTTTCCAGAGCTTTGTTCATCGCTGACACAAGTGCAGGATTGAAAACCTGGGAAATTCCGATGCCGGCAGCGGTTCCGGTAACGGCCTTTAAAAAAGACCGCCTTGAAACCCCGGTTTTCTGTTGTTGCACATCAGACAATTGTTTTTCGTCTTTCACGGGCACCTCCTTGATGCTGTTAAAAACTCATGTTTTGTGTACGGGTAATCCTTATGGTTTATCTTCCCCACCGCTTGCAGGAAGCGTTTTTTCCTGTCCCTTGTGTGCATATTCGCCTTTCGCGTTCATGCGATTTTGTTGATAGGAATTGAATAGCTTCCGACCTGGTGCTTGTCAATAAAAAAATCTAATTTCCATGAAGAATATAAAAAAGATTTAAAATATGAACCAGATTCATGATGTTTCGCAGGGCGGTATGAAAGGTGTCTTTGTGATAACTGCTTTGAATCTTTAAAATTTGAGTCAGATAAAATGAAAAAAATAAAACGAGCGTACGCTCTATTTTGTATTGACAGGACCTGGCAGCTATGGTTTGATCAATCTGAAAATGGTGAGCGCATGACCCTATCAATGATTCAATCATGAGGAGAAAACAGATGCTGAACACAGAACTTTGCAAACTGCTGGGAATCAAATATCCGATTATCCAGGCAGGAATGGGCCCTTTCAGTAACAACCGGCTGTGCATTGCAACAGCCAATGCCGGCGTGCTCGGGCTTTTGTCCACCAGCGGTCTGGCATCCAAAGAGACCCATCCCAGTATTTATGAACATTTTGCCCGGACCGGAGGCGCGTCTCCTGAAGATTCAATGGAGACAATTCTTCGCAAGGTTTTTCAGCAGACATTTGATGAAACCAAAGAAAGCAACGGCATTTTCGGTATCAACGTGATGGTTGCTGCTGAAATGCGCGAGCTTGCGGAATTTATCATTAACACCGCCATCAAGGTCCGCCAGGAAAATCCCCAGATGCATGAGCGGTTCAAGGTGATTTTTACCTCTGCGGGAGATCCCATGCCATGGGGTGAAAAAATTAAAGGCGCCGGATTCAAGTGGCTGCACGTGGTTCCGTCTGTTAAGGGGGCTCAGCGCTGTCAGAAAGCCGGGGTCGATCTGATTGTTGCATCCGGCCATGAAGGGGGGTTCCATACATCCTGGGAACCGGTCCACAGCATGATCCTGCTTCCTGCGGTGGTGGAGGCCATGGCACCGTACAACGTTCCTGTGGTGGGTGCAGGTGGGTTCTGTGACGGCAAAACCCTGGTGGCGGCTCTGGCACTTGGTGCGGCAGGGATTCAGATGGGCACCCGGTTTTTGTCCACCAGAGAAAGTGATTTTGCCGAACTCTGGAAACAGGGGATTGTCAAGGCCGGAGACAGAGGAACGCTTGTTGCCCGCGGGTTTGTCGGGCCTGCCCGGTGGATTAAAACCCCTGTCAGTCTTCAGCACCAGCAAAACACCATTGAAAAAGCACCGGGCGTCTTTCTGGGCACACCTGATGACGGCATGAGCCAGGGTGCCATTGAATTGATGGATTTTGAACGAAAAGGGATTGATGCCACCTTTAAAGGGGATGAGGAAAATGCCCTCTATGCGGGTGGTGAATGCGCCCAGCGCATCGACGACATGCCCACAGTCAGGGAGTTGGTGGACCGGGTGGTGGCAGAAGCCACTCAGATTATCAAAGGGTTTCCCCAAAGATATCAATAGCGGTTTAACTTCCCTGGTTGAGAAAATCAAATTCAGGGATCGGCATCAGTTTTTTGTTGGGCCCGAGACAGACCAGCTCCAGCCGGCAGGTAACAGCTGGCTTCCGGGCCCCCTGCCGCCAGGCTTCATGAAAAAACACCATCCGGTAAGCGCCTTGTTTTTCCCAGGTGGTCCGGATCTCCAGAAGGTCGCCGAAAACCGCACCATCATGATAGTTGATGGCAGCCTTATAAACAGCAAAACCGATGCCGTCACTGTGCCACAGTTCTGCCAGGCGCTGGATGCCGATAATATCTTCCCTGGCCCGTTCAAAAAACTTTAAATAGTTTGCATGATAGACCACGCCGGAGTGGTCAGTGTCTTCGTAGTAAACCTGTGCTGAAAATGTATGTGTGCCAGTCATGGTACTCCTGTGATGTTTTTATCCCAGCCTGGACAGGCAGAATCCGATCCAGACTGCGCTGATTCCGGCAGTCAGATGGATTGCCGTTGTGGCGGCTGCCTGGAAAAAAAGGCCATTCCTGGCCATGGTAAAGATTTCATATCCAAAGGTTGAAAAGGTGGTAAATCCGCCCAGAAATCCGATAAATACCAGTGCCCGTGTCTCAGGGGAAAACAGGTCCCTGGTTTCAGACAGGCCGCCCAGAAATCCGATCATCAGACAGCCAAGAACATTTACCCCCATGGTGACATAGGGAAGGATCATGGGTGCAGCCCATTTCCGGGCCATCTCATAAAACAGGTACCGGCAGGCAGAGCCTGCAAAACCACCAGTGCCGACCATGAGGAATTTTAACATTGGTTGCTCCAGAATCATAAAAGTGTTTGACTGCTGCAAGTAAAATACAGATGCACATAAAAAGCCATGATTTTTTATTGTGCAGGTGCCATTTGAATATGCTGGCAGAAAAAACTGCGAAATTCATCCTGGCGATGGCTGACATATAAAAAGGTACTGCACTTCATCCGGGCCACTGCTTCGAGAAAATCAAGGACAGCGTTTCGGTTGATCTCATCCAGGCCCTGTGTGGGTTCATCCAGAATCAAAAGACGGGGAACCTTTATCAATGCCCTGGCAATCAGAACCAGACGCTGGTTTGCATAGCTGAGTTCCTGGAAGGGAACGGCGTGTTTTGTTTCAAGACCAATGCGTGTCAGCCACTGGCGTGCCAGCAGTTCCTGCTGCCGGGAGCAGGCGCGATAAAGACCGATGGAGTCAAACAGACCGGACAGGACGCACGCCAGTGTGCTGCCGGGTGCCCGGTAGTTCCGGTGAAGGTCTGCACTGACAATCCCCATCTGTTTTTTGATATCCCAGATGGATTCTCCGCTTCCCCTTTGAGTGCCCATCACCATCAGGTCGTTTTGATAACAGGCAGGATGGTCACCGGTAATCATCTGCAAAAGTGTGGATTTCCCACAGCCGTTTGGGCCGGTGACAAGGGTGTGCTCTCCCTCATGAACCAGCAGGGTCATGTTGGTGAAGATGTGCTGGCCGTTGTATCCGGCGCTGGCGTTTTTAAGGTGGATCAGTGCCGGAATTCTGCCTGGTTCAAACCGGTGGTCATCTGCAGGCGATAAATCTGCAGCCGAGGCCTGAAAATCCGGCAAAGCGGTTTTCATTACGGCGGTAATGGCGGGAAGAACCTGGCCTGGCGGTCCCAAGTGGTGCAGGGCATGATCCGCCACCACGCCTGCAAGGGTACACCATTCAGGGATATCGCAGGTGTTGTGAACAAAGAGAATCAATCCGATATTTTTTCGATGCAGGTGATACAGGGTCTGGTCCAGCTCGTTTCGGGAAGCATTGTCCAGACCATCAAAAGGGGCCTGAAGCATCAGGCAATCCGTTCCCCGGATCAGGTGGGACAGGAGCAGCAGCTTCCGGGCCTGGCCGGTACTCAGCTGCCGAAACCCCTTGTCCAGGCAGTGGGTCATATCAAAGGCGCTGATGAGAGTTGAATTCAGTGCCGCAGCAGGTAGAAAATTTCGCGCAGGCGTTCCCGGGTCGAGTTGATCCAGAAAATCTGTGTCATCATTTTTCAGTTCAGCTTCATAAATCTCCTGCTGGTGTTTAAAGGAGATCACACCTGGATTTGAGGGCAGCGTCAGGATATCTGCAGAAACGGGAGCCATCTGTCCGGTCATTACCTGAAACAGGTCCAGAATGCCGGAGCGGTTGGTGCCGCAGAGGCACAGGCAGTGGCCGGAAAACAGGGTGATTCTGTCGACGAAAACGGTTCTGGTGACTGCGTTCTGGATGATCAGGACAGCAGCCGGAGGATTTTCCAGTTCAAAAATCAGGCGGTCCACAGGAATGGTTTCAGGTATCCGGGATTTGCAGCGTTTGAGCTGCTTTGCTGCCTTAAGACTGATTTTTTCCGCTGGAATCCAGCGGTGGTAGAGCCGGTGTTCAAACGCCACCGCCGACAGAATCAGGGCGTGCAGTGCTTTTTTTTCACTTCCGCAGGCAATGACCCACTTTTTTTCCAGCCATTCATGGCATTCAAAAAACAGGTCAAGCTCCCATAGAAGGGCAAACGGTTTCAACTGTTGTTCTTCACCGGGGGGGCGTCTGCTCGTCTGATCAAGAACCGTTGAAAGACAGGTCATCCGATACCGGATATAATGACGCGCATCCGGGGAGGCATTCTTTTCCAGACAGCGACGGGCCGGCGCCAAAAAGTCTTCCGGGCATCCAGATTCCATGGCCTGGATAAATGCGTGACCCAGCTGATTTCGAAGGTCCCGGCAGGAGCGGTTTTCAAAGGGGTTAAAACTCATACCACAATTTCCCAGCACCGGTGGATCTGTTTGTGTTTGGTAATATAGTCTTCCGGGATGGTTTTTTGCGTAATTTCGGTAATATCCGTGGCATGAAGGTGTCGGGTTTCCAGGGTGAAATTCTGGTGGTTGGTGGAAAAGAAAACCCGTGCGCCAGGCGTCATCAGGGTAAAGACCTGGTTGAGAATCTGTGGGTAATCCCGGGCAATGTCCACATGATGATTTTTTACCCGGGTGGTGGAATAGGACGGCGGGTCCACCACTGCCAGGTCAAACCGGCCATACCGCTGGAGCGCTGTTTTTAAAAACGCCTGGGTATCCTGCTGGACAAAATGATGATGGGAGTCCATGAGTCTGTTGAGCTGAAGGTTTTCCTTTGCCCATTCAACGGCGGTCTGGGACCGGTCAACAGATACCGTTTGTATTGCACCGCCTCTGGCAGCATAGCAGGTAAATGTTCCTGTATAGCAGTAAAGGTTTAAAAAACGTCTGCCATTGGCCATCTCCTGGATCATTTGACGGGTATTCCTGTGATCGGAAAACAGTCCGGTATCCACATAATCTGTGGGGTTGATATAAAATTTGAGCGCCCGCTCCTGCATCACAATTTTTTCATTGTGGTGGTGGAGGCGCTCGTACCGTTTTCCCTCTTTGATGCCGGACTTGCGTATTTTCAGGTGCACATGATGTTCCGGTACATCCAGCGCCTGTGCCACATAGTTTCCCATCAGGGGCAGCCAGTCCGGGGCAGATTGTTTTCGCCGGTATTCTCCGATCACCAGATGTCCGTCATACCAGTCCACCACTGCCCGTATCTCTGGAATGTCCCAGTCATAGAGCCGGAAAACACTGATCTGCTGGCGATTGTAGCGCTTGTACAGGTGGCGGAATCGCTTTTTGACTTTATTGGCCAGCATCTGGCCCTGATGATTGAATTTGTCCTGAACCACTGTCATTGGCTTGATCCTGTGCGTAAAAGTCCACATATATCATTTTGCCGCTGTTTTGCAAATCCATTGATTATCTTGACATAACCGAACGTGGATACTAAAAAACGGTCAGATGCACGTGTCAGGATTGAAACCCAAAAAAAAGAGACAGGAGTTATGATATGCTGAAAGATGGAGAAAAAGGCGTGATCCGCCAGAAGGAAACCGACCGGACAACATATGCCATTGCCCCCCACATCCCCTGCGGAGTGGTCAGCCCGGAACAGCTCAGGACACTGGCAGATGTTGCTGAAAAATACAATGCTGCGGCATTGAAAATCACCAGTGCCGCCCGGATTGCCATTGTGGGCATCACTGAAGACCAGGTGGATGGCATCTGGAAAGATCTGGGGATGGATCCCGGCCATGCCGTGGGGCTGTGCGTCAGGAGCGTCAAAACCTGTCCGGGAACCACTTTTTGCAGGCTGGCCCAGCAGGACAGCCTCAAAATGGGCATGGAGCTGGATGAGACCTATCATGGCATGGTGCTGCCCAGCAAAATGAAGATGGCGGTCAGTGGCTGCAAGATTCAGTGTGCTGAAAACTGTATCAAAGATATCTCCTTGTATGGCACAGCAGACGGCTGGACGCTCATGATCGGCGGAAACGGCTCTGCCCGGCCTCGGCTGGCCGATACGCTGATGGAAGGGTTGTCCACGGATGATGCCAAGGCAATGGTGGCAAAGGTGGTGGCGTACTACAAAGCCAATTCAAAACGTGAGCGCATGGGCAGGATGGTGGAGCGGATCGGTCTTGAGACCATTCTGTCGGATTTAAAAATCAATTGACATTGTCGGCAACCCGTTGTTTATGTTATGGATCATTCACTATCGGGTTGCCCTGTCTACGGTGAGGGAACGTTTCTCAGCATCAAACAAAAAGGAGAAAAAAATTGCGCGGACAATTCGGCATTGTGACCAAAGTCAGTATTTTTGTTTTAACAGCAATACTATCCACTGTTGTTCTTTTTTTTCTATGCGCATTTTTTTCCCTGTCCGGCATGAAAAAAAGTTATCAGGATGTCCTCAATCAGGTGGTTTTTGAAGAACGGCAAGACCGACTGGTGGAGCTGACCGGTAATGCGCTGGCAGCGCTTCAGACAGCCCGCAGCAGGGAGGAGGGCCTGGAAGCGCTGACTGCCATGCGGTTTGGAAAAGATCAGGAAAATTATTTTTTTGTCTTTGATGATACCGGCCGGTTTGTGCTGTACCCGGCACAGCCGGATGCCGTGGGCGTGGATTCCATGAATCTGAAGTCTGAGGACAATCAGTATGTCATCCGGGAAATGGTTGCCAGGTCGAAAAGCCAGGGAGAGGGATTTTTAACCTATTTGTGGGAAAATCCTCTCACGGGTGCTGTCGGCAAAAAATTGACCTATTTCAAGTTTATTCCTGAATGGAACTGGATCATTGGAACCGGTGTGTTCAATGACGATATTCCAGAGATTGCTCAGACCAAGGAAACCATCTTTTTTGATGCATTGAAAAAAGAGATCAGTTTTTATGTGCTGGTGATCCTGTTTTTTTCGGCCTGTTTTATCCTGGTGTCCATCCTGTTCACCCGCAAGCTGCTCAGCCCGGTCAAAGAGATCGCTGCTTTTGCCAAGGAGCTGGGAAAAGGGAATCTCACCGCAGAACTGAACCACAGGGGATCAGATGAGCTGGGGCAGATGGCTGAATCCATGCGGAATTCTGCAACTGATCTGGGGGAGTTGATGAAGCAGCTGATCAAGATCTCTTCAACCGTGGCAGACTCAGCCTCCCGTGTGCTGAACATTGCAGATGATTTGAAAGGCTCATCCGAGGAGATGGAAACCCAGTCGGAAAATGCCACTCAAAAAACCCACACCATTTCCACTCACATGAAAAACATACTGGCAGCAACCAATAAAATTAATTCTCAGCTGGACAATGTTTCCGGTTTTACAGAAAGTGTTTCCGTCAACACCGCTCTCGTGGGTGAAAAAATCGATTCGGTGTCAAAATCCACGACTTCTGCGGCCTGCGCCATTGAGCAGATGTATGCATCGTTTAATGAAACCGCTCAAAATTCCAGCAAGGGTGCCAGCGTTACGGAAAATGCATCCAAACAGGCGGAAAAAACATCCAAAATCATGGGCCAGCTGGGTGATTCAGCAAAAGAGATCGGTGAAATCATCGAGATCATTCAGGCGATTGCCTCCCAGACCCATCTGTTGTCGCTGAATGCTGCCATAGAAGCGGCTGGTGCAGGTGATGCCGGCAAAGGTTTTTTTGTTGTGGCCAACGAGGTGAAAGAGCTGGCCAATCAGACAGAAACTTCTGCCAAGATCATCCGGTCTAAAATCCTGGGAATGCAGGATCACACCAAAAAAGCAGTGGAAGTGATTGAGCTGATCGTGAATGTTATTTCAGATATTGATCAGATCATGTTTGCCATTGCCTCTTCTGTTGAAGAGCAGACCAGCGTTACCAATGATATTTCCTCCAATATTTCCCTGACAGCTGAAAATGCAAACGAACTCAATGAAAAAGCCAAGGAAAACATTGAAGCCATTCGCCAGGTGGCAGTGAATATCGAAGCCACATCCACAGAGTCGGATCTGATACAAAAAGATGTTAAAATTACCACAAGCGGTATTGAGGGCGTTTTAAGCTCCGTCAGTAAAACCAATGATTCTGTTAAAACATCTGCCAAGGGGATTGAAGAGATACAGGCCCGGGCCGGAAAACTTGAAGGTCTTGCAAAGGAACTCAAGGGTGTGGTGGATCTGTTCAAAGTATAGCTGTTGCCGGTTTAAAAAGAAGCCGGAAAGGATATGGAGATTAAAATGAAGGTTCTGATTATTGCTGCCCACGGCAGCAGGAAAAAAGCTTCAAACAGCGAAGTGGCAGCCCTTGCCCGAAAAATCGCTGAAAAAACAGGTCCGGCATTTGACCGGGTGGAACATGCATTTTTACAATTTGCAGACCCCCTGCTGGAAACCACATTAAAGGTGGCTGCACAAAATGGTGCTGACAGGATTGTGATTTTTCCATTTTTTATCGGCAGCGGCAGCCATATCACAATGGATATTCCCCGACTGGTTGAAACGCTTCAGCAGGACTACCCGGATATTGATATCCGGGTTACCCGCCATTTGGGAAAAATTGAATCAATTGAAGAGATGATTGTCAGAGAAGTTTTGTCCTGATATGAAGATCCTTCATGTGATCAGCCAGCCGCCGGATTTTACCGGAAGCGGCAAGGTTCTCCGTCAGATTATTTTCCAGAGCCGGAACTTCGGCCATGAAAATTTTCTGCTGGCCGGTGTTGAGCAGGGCGCAGAACTTCTGCCGGCTCTGGTCGGAAAGGATCATTGCCTTTCCGTGCATTTCGGGGGGCCGGACCTTCCCTTTACACTTCCGGGCATGAGCGATATCATGCCGTATCCCAGCCGCAGGTTCTCCAGTCTAACAGCAGAGGAGATCGATCAGTACCGGCAGGTCTTTACCAAGAAGATTCATCAGGCCATTGACAGGTTTCATCCAGATATTCTCCATACCCATCATTTGTGGATGGTGTCTGCACTGGTCCGGTCCGCAGGGCGGCAGATTCCCATGGTCACCACCTGCCATGGGACCTGTCTGCGCCAGCATCACCTGTGTCCTGAGCTTGGCAGAACTCTTCTGGAAGCGTTACGGCAGATTGACAGGGTGATATCTCTGAGCCAGGATCAAAAACAGACCATTGTTGACAGTCTTGGTATTGCGCCTGACGTTATTGCTGTGATCAGTGGCGGAGTTGATCAGACCTGTTTTTTTCATGTTCCAAAGCGGTGTGAGGGGACAGTTCATCTGGTGTATGCCGGAAAGCTGAGTACAGCCAAGGGACTTCCCTGGCTGTTAAGCAGTCTGGAAAAACTGGGAGACCTGCCGTTCCAGCTGCATATTGCCGGTACCAGCAGCGGGCCGGAGCAGCAGATGTGTCTGGATCTGGCGGGACGGCTGGGAGCAAAAGCCTTGTGTTACGGAGCATTGAGCCATGAGGATCTGGGAAAATTGATGCAAAAGGCGCATATTTTTGTACTGCCTTCTTTTTTTGAGGGGCTTCCCCTGGTGCTGATGGAAGCGGCGGCCTGCGGGTGCAAGATCATCACCACTTCTCTGGGCGGGGTCAGGGAGATCTTTGGTACGGGCGAGAATCCCATGGTGGAGATGATTGATCTGCCGTCTTGAAACCATTGATCAGCCGTACATGTCAGATATGCCGGTTCTGGAACAGCGTCTTGCTGATATTTTAAGGCGTAATATTGAACAGGTTTTGTCTGGCAGTCTGCCGGATGCCGCTTGTGCAACCGATTTAAGCCAGCGATTTGCCTGGGAAAAAAC
>JAABSK010000079.1 GCA_011390435.1 Desulfobacteraceae bacterium
GTGATCTATCTGTCACCATGAGCAAAATCGACATTCAATCGCTGCAGCCGTACTTTACCGATGCTGTTAAAATTGTGGTGACACAGGGCGATATCAACAGCAGTGGCAATCTGGTGTTCCAGCCGGACGGACAGGCCGATCAGGTCAAGTTTGACGGTGATCTGTCAATTACGGACTTTGTTTCTCTGGATAAAAAAACAGCCTATGATTTTTTCAAATGCCGCTCTTTTGAGCTGTCAGATCTCTTTGTGGCAGCAACCCCGCTTCAGGTTGCGATCAAAGATGTTTCCCTGGTTGATTTTTATTCACGCATCGCCATCAGTGAGACCGGCGAACTGAACCTGTCCACCATCGTTGAGCCCGGGCCGCCGCAAGATCTGGAAAATTCAGAACCGTCAGCATCCCGGTCCCCCCGGATTCAGATTGACAATGTCACTGTTCAGGGCGGTGAAATCCAGTTCAGTGACGATTATACCCAGCCGGGATTTACTGCTGCCCTGCACAAAATCAACGGTGCCGTAACCGGGCTTTCCTCGTATGAAGACGCCCGGGCTGATCTGAATTTGAAAGGCACCCATGGACAGTCTTCACCGCTGGTGATTACCGGAACCATTAATCCTCTGGCGCAAAATAAATTTGTGGACATCCACATGCAGTTCTCAGATATCGAGCTGAGTCATTTTACGCCGTATTCCGCCAGGTATCTGGGATATAAAATTCAGAAAGGAAAGCTGCTTCTGGACCTGAAGTATCTGATCGAGGGAAACACGTTGACATCAGAAAACCGGGTGCAGTTTGACAATTTCACCCTGGGTGAATCCGTTGACAGTGATGCGGCAACTTCTCTGCCGATATCCCTGGCAATATCCCTGCTCCGGGACCGCAACGGGCAGATCAATCTGGACCTGCCCGTGACCGGTCGCCTGGATGATCCTGAATTCAGTATTGCCGGTGTCGTTTTGAAGATGATCCGCAACCTGATCCTGAAAGTGGCCACCTCGCCGTTTTCAATTATCGGTGCCATGTTTGGCAGCGGTGAGGAGCTGGGGTATGTTGAGTTTGAATCCGGCAGACGCACCCTGAACCCGGATGATTTTGAAAAACTTGACAAGCTGATCCGGATTCTGGAAGAAAAACCTGAGATCCGGCTTGAGATCCAGGGTCAGTACCATTCTGAGAAAGACGCAGCTGCTCTGGTAAAAAAAGAGATGGCGGCCAGTGAGGATGAGGCGGCTGGTGAGGCCAGTGAAGAGACAGAGCAGTCAACCGCTGACATTGAGATTGGACAGGGTGTTTTGCGCCAGCTGGCCATCGACCGGGCCAGTGCAATCAGGGACTATATTCTTTCAAGCAATCAAGTGAAAAACGAGCGGATATTTGTGCTGGAACCGGTTGAAGCAGACGGTTCAGATCAGTCTGAAACCATCCGGGCGGTATTTTCGTTTAAATAACCGGAAACTGCGGGATGGGGTCAGCATGGATCAATGCAGGCCGGCACTTTGACCAGAACGGTCGTGCCTTCGTTGGGAAGTGAACTGATCTCGATACTGCCGTTGTTTTTCAGGATCACGGCTCTGGCCAGTGACAGGCCTAAACCTTTTGCGCCCTGTTTGTTTCGGGAAAAATAGGGTTTGAACACCTGATCAATGGTTTCAGGGCTGATGCCTGCACCAAGGTCGCAGACATGCACCAGAATCTCCGGACTGACAAACTCACTTGAAACAGAAACGATTCCTTTTGGTGCCAGGGCCTGTAACGCATTTTTAATAATTTCGCAAAATGCCTGCTGCATGTTTTCAGGGCAGACACATGCTCCTGGCAATGTCCCGAAATCAGTCTGTATGCTGATCTGGTGTGTAAAATCATCTGAAACCTGTTGAATGCTCTGAGTAAGAATCTGGTTGATGTCAACGATTTTTGCCGGTTCATTATCAATGGCCATAAACCGTTTGATGTCATTGACAGCGGTTGAAATCACGGCAATGCTCTTGGTTGCATCCTGAATCACCACTGGGTATTTTTTCAGCAGGGTGCCCAGATGAATCTCTTTTTTGACCTGTTCCAGCTCTGTTAATACCTGAGTTGTTTCTTCAGACAGCTCGCTGGCAGAGGTGGCCCGTGAACAGGTGATGATCTCCTGCAGCATCTGATATTTTTCCAGCAGCCAGGTCATTTCATTCCGATACTGGTCAATGGCGCCTATCTGCTGTTCAAGGTCTTTGGGAATGTGCTGGAGCTGATCCAGGCTGGACCGGGACATGTCTGTGACACAAACACAATGCCTGGTCGCTTTGAGCTGCTGTTCACGGGCGTCAAGTTCGGCCAGAGCATTTTTAAGCCGGAGGGTTTTGGTTTCCAGCGTCTTTTCCAGGCTTCTGTTGTATTTGGTCAGGTTGTGCTCCGCCACGATCCGCCGTGCAATCTCTTCATTCAGGCGCAGATTCTTGGCGGCAATCTCCTGCTGTTTTTCATCCAGTTCAATCAGATGGATATAGGAACGCAATGCCGTGGTAATACAGGTGAACAGTTTCTGTTCGGTCAATTCTGTTTTTTCTTTGTAATCATTGATGTCATAATCCAGGATGATCTTTTTTTCAGGGGCCTTTCCTGGCTGGCCTGTGCGCAGAATGATCCGGATCTGGGTGTTCTGGACATCCTCCCGGATGAACCGGGCAATTTCCAGTCCGGCATCATTGGTTTCCATGACAACATCCAGAAGGATGCAGGCAGCATCTGGATGGGAAAGGATCAGATCTCTGGCTTCCGGAATGGAACGGGCGGAAAGAAATTCCAGGGATGCGCCCTTGTATGTGTAGTCGGAAAGCACCATACGGGTCATGTTGTGAACCTGCTGGTCGTCATCGACGATCAATAGTTTGTATGAATGGGGCTGGTCTGTTTTTTTAATGGAATCAGGCGGTTTTGAGTCTGCAAACACCAGCTTGTCATCATCGGATGTGTTGACAATTGCCATGGCATGGTCTCCAGAGAATGGATTTTTTGAGAGTGGACGGTATCAGCATAAGGAACAAAGCCAAATTTGTCAATGGGGCATGCGCTTGAGTGCTGCTTTAAATTTTTCACAGGGGTCAGCATAGGATTGCCGCTGGAAAAACCAGATATAGTCTGCCGGAAGCCGTGGTTCAAATCCTTCCAGGTCCAGTGGTTCAAGATAGCCTTCCAGGGGCTGGGGTGTGATGCTGATCTCCTGCAGCGCCACATTGACCTGACGGATATCCGGATTGATGGCAGACACCCGGTCCATGACGCCCAGGCCGTATTCAGTATGGCCGCCGCCCACAATGACAACTACCGGACCCGGTGTATGGGCGGCCAGCTGTGTGATGGACTGCGCCATGGTATCGTTTCTGGCGACCCAGGTGTCGTAGAGGCGGGACTGCATTGCTTCATTTCCCATGCCGCAGTGAACTGCCTTGAAAATGGCATACATATGGTTTTGATATGCGTCATTGTCCAGGCCGGTGGAAAAGATCTGGTCTTTTTCAATCGCTGAGATGCCGGCCATGCCTTTGCGGGTGATCCGTCTTTTCAGCGTGGATGAAAGATCAAGACCTGCCACAGACAGGTGATGGTCCCGGGCAAGGGATAAGAGATCAAAATAATAGCTCCACATCACATCAGACTGGGTATCCCATCCCAGTGTGTTTCTCAGGTGGGTTTCAATGTCTGCCAGTGCGTCTGCAGGATGGTCCACCGTCCCGGAATCGATAAAGTTCAACAGATCCGGGGTGTCATTCATGGCAAAAAATTCAAATCCGATGGCAGGAGGATGGGGGCTGTCAATCAGCCACCTGATGATGGCTTTCTGAGCCTGGTGCTGGTCGTGGTTGTCATGTTTTTCAGACAGATAGATTACATCAGCATCCTGAACAGCTGCCATAAGGGTATCAAAGTCGACAGCAGTCCGGCGACTGACATCAATGATGGAATGGATCAATGGATCATCCCTTTGAACGGTGCGCTGAAATGTGGTGCATGACTGGATCATGAGTGCCGGAACCAAAAATAATAGGATACATAAAATTCTGAGCATGAAAATATCCTCCCTGAACTGAAAAACATTGCTATCAGTATCTGAATATAACAGGTCTCAGTGTTTTTGAAAATACAGAACCAGGCTTTTTCCCAGAACAGGGTTCAGCAGGCGGTCGATAAAACCGGTGATCCAGGGAGATTTCATCAGGTCCCACACCAGCAGTCTGTGGTAGAGATTGACTGCAAACGCGTCTGTCCGGTTGGGGCCCACAAGGCATTTGAGCCACCAGAACGGGGCATGGATGCTGTGGGCATAATGACTCTCCAGAAATGTTACTCCCAACGATTCCACAGCCCGGATCAGCGGCTGTTTTTTGTAGATCCTGACATGCCCCATATTGGCATTGAAATATTCGTCTGACAGCAGCCAGCAGATTTTTTCAGGCCAGTATCTGGGAACACTGATGGCAAGGGTTTTGCGGGGTTTTACAATCCGGACCAGTTCTGCCATGGCTGACCGGTCATCCATGATATGCTCCAGCACTTCAGAACAGATCACCAGGTCAAAGCTGTTGTCTTTAAACGGCAGTCGGGTGATGTCCATGCAGGACAGATCCACACTTTTGCAGTTCAGGTCATCGATCTGCCGATGAAATTCAAGCTTCTCGCAGGTGGTCTTGAGAGGGGTAAATCCAAAATCAGCTCCGACACAGATGCTGTCGGTCTGCTGGCAGGCCTTAATGGTGTGGCGGCCTTCTCCGCATCCGATATCCAGTATGCGATGGCCCGGCTGGATGTCCACCCGGTTGAAATCAATGGTAAGCATGGATCATATCCTTGTACACCCGTGCGGTCCGGATGGCACATTTTTCCCAGGTAAATTCGTTTAAAACACGCTGATAGCCTTTTTCAGCGAAAGCTTCACGCTGTGCCGGATCATCAAGCAGTTCAAGAATGGCTGCGGCCAGTGCGTTGGCATTTCCCGGGGGCACCAGTTTTGCTGCATCTCCAGCCACTTCCGGTAATGCGCCGCCAGTGGTTGAAATCACGGGTGTCCGGCAGGCCATGGCTTCTCCCACCGGCAGGCCAAATCCCTCGTAAAGAGAAGGAACAACCGCAATGCTGGCTCTGGCATATTCTTTTACAAAAGCATCATGATCAATTCGACCGGTAAAGGTGATATAGCGTGCAAGATCAAGGGTTTTTACCAGTTTTTCAATCGGACCGCCTTTTTTGGGGCTGCCGATGATCACCAGTTTGACCGGCCGTTCTTGAACAATGGATTTAACTGCAAACAGCAGGTGGTGGAGGCCTTTGAGCGGGGTATCTGCACTGTTGGTGACAATGATCCGGCCGGGCTGTTTTTTAATGGCAGGTATCGGATAGAAATTGTCAAGGTCAATCCCGATGGGAATGGTGATAAACCGGGATTCCGGGATCTGGTATTCTGCTGCAATATCTTTTTTGGAGCTGTCAGAAACCGTGATAATGCCGGAAAGCCTTCTGGCCACGCTTTTTTGCATACTGATAAAGGTATACCACCTGATGGCCTGCAGTTTTTTCACAAAAGAGGGCGCACCCTGGATGGCCAGCCGCCGGTCCACGGTCATGGGATGATGGATGGTGGCAGTCACCGGCATCAGCCGTGCAAGGGATAACAGGCTGTAAGAAAGGCTCTGGTTGTCATGGATGATATCAAAACGTTCTCCGGTTTCCTTTAAATACCGTTTTGCCCGCATGCCAAAGGTGAATGGTTCAGGATAGCCCATGGAAGATACCCCGAGCCATTCAAGCATGCTGATGGGATCTTTCAACTCTGCCGGGCGGGGGGTTCTGAACAGATCTTCCGGATCATACAGGTTCAGGGTCTGGAGCATGGTCAGCTTGACATTGTGGTTGAGCAGGGGATCTGGCGGACCTGCAATCACACTGACATCATGGCCCAGATCGGACAGGGCGTGGCTCAAATGGCGGATATATACGCCCTGGCCGCCGCAATGGGGATTGCTGCGATAACTGATGAGCCCTATTTTAAGCCGTGAATTCATGAGAAGGTTTGGTACGCCCGGCTGGAATCGAACCAGCGATCTTCAGCTTCGGAGGCTGACATCCTATCCACTGGACTACGGGCGCGTAAGAAAATCATATGCTATATCAAATTTGTCTGTTTTTCAAGTCTAATAAATAATCCCGTGCTTCACCTGCCACGTAAAGGGAGCCGGCAATACAGACAGCATCTTTTTTGTCAGTGGTTGAAACCGCATGGGCAACAGCATCTTTCACATCTTCAATAACGGTTATTGGCGCGGTGCAGATTTTTTCTGCAGCAGCTTTCAGCACTTCCGGCGCAAGGCTTCTGTCTATTTTCGCCCGGGTGAAAATAATATTTTCGGCAAGAGGCAGCAGCGATTCAAGCATTTTTTGATAGGGCTTGTCATCCAGGATACCGATCACCATGGTCAGGCACTGGTTCCTGATTTTCCGGTGCAGGTATTTTCCCAAGACGGCTGCGGCGTGCCGGTTGTGGGCGCCGTCAACAATCACCATGGGCTCGTCCATAATCTGTTCAAGCCGACCCGGCCACCGGGCAATCGAAAGGCCGGATTTTACCAGGTTTGTATCCAGGCAGTAGCGGCTGTCATAAAGCTCAAATTGATCAAAGACCAGTTCGCAGGCTGCCAGGGCAAGGCTTAAATTTTCTTTCTGGTGGTCACCGGGCAGGGGTTTTTGAATCTGCCTGAAGGTATGATTCAACCCGCTGTATGTATAGCTCTGCCGGCCTGAATCCTTTCGGATGGAAAAATCAGTTTTATATTCAAAGATCCGGGCATGGTTCTCATTTGCAATCTGCCGGAGCATTTTAATGCCGGAGGACTGTGACACACCAGTGACAACCGGTGTGCGGGGTTTGATAATCCCCCCTTTTTCATAGGCCAGCGCTTTGATGGTATGGCCCAGGTATTCTGTATGTTCAATAGACAGATTGGTGATGACGCTGACCTGGGGGAGCGCCACGTTGGTGGCATCAAATCTGCCGCCCATGCCGGTTTCAATAACCGCCCATTCCACCTTTTCCTGGGAAAAGTGGTAAAAGGCCATGGCAGTTGCGATTTCAAAAAAAGTGGCTTTCCGTTTTCCGATATCCACTGCATCAACCGCAGCATAGGCTCTGACCACATGATCATCTGAGATCATTTTTCCATCAATCATAATGCGTTCATTAAACCGGGACAGGTGCGGAGATGTATAAACCCCGGTTTTGAATCCGGCTTTCTGCAGAATGGACGCAATATAGGTGGCGGTTGAGCCTTTTCCGTTGGTTCCGGCCACATGAATGATATGATAGTTTTTCTGGGGAGAGTTTAAAAACTTTAAGATATTGGCAATGGTGTCCAGCTCAAGTTTGATGCCAAAGCGCCCAAGTTTGTAGATCTTATCGAGGCATGCCTGATAGGTAGTGTTTTTCATTATGTTTAAAATAAAAACCCGGTATAAATCATTCAAAAAATCATTTGTACCGGGTAAATTTATGCTCGGTTAACTACGTCTTCTGCTGGATCTTGAGGCTGCAATTCTCTGCCTTCTCATTGCTTCTCTCATTTTGCGCCGTCTGTACTGACATGGCTTCTCAAAGTGCTTTTTCACTTTGAGCCGTTTAAAGAGGCCATCATTCTGGATTTTTTTCTTTAATATCCGTAATGCTCTTTCAACATCATTATCAATAACCGTAACTGTGATTTCTTTCAAAAAACATCGCCCCTTTCATAGTGTATTTAAATATCGAAATATTTATAACCCGAATTTGTAACAAATAAATGCTTTAAACGCAAGAAAAAAGTCATGTCTTCCTGCCATGGCAGCAGGAAGACATTCAACAAACGGCACGCACTGCCGAAGAATACGGCCTACAGCTTGGAAACCAGTTCTGCAGTAACGTCCGGAAGGGCTTTCTCACCGGCAAGGGTAATATATTTTACCGCTGCATCTTTTTGTGCGACATCTTTGAAGTAATAGGCAGAAGCCAGTGTGCCGGTCTCTGTGTCGTAATAAATGGAATGGCGTTTATCAATGGCAGCTTCGTCCTGGTCATCTGCGCGCTTGGTCAAGGCACCACCGCAGACCCGGCATTTGTCTCCATCGGGCTTGATGGCATCAATAAAAATATTGTTGGGATGGTTGTTGTCATTTTCACACAGTCTTCTGCCCATGATTCTGTTTTTGGCAATTTCTCTGTCCAGAATCATTTCAATGACATAATTGAGTTTAATGCCGGCTTCTTCCAGGGATGCATGGAGTTTTTCAGCCTGGACTTTGTTCCTGGGAAATCCGTCCAGCAGCCATCCTTTTTGACAGTCATCCTGTTTGATCCGATCCAGAACCATGGGGATGGTGATTTCATCAGGAACCAGATCGCCCTTGTCAATATAGGCTTTTGCCTGTTTTCCAAGCTCGGTTCCGCCTTTGATGTTTTCACGGAAGATTGCACCGGATTCAACATGGGCGATATTGTATTTGTCTTTAAGAATGGCGCCCTGGGTTCCTTTTCCACTGCCGTTCGGTCCAAAAAATAAAATGTTCATTTATAACTCCTTAATTTCTAAATATAAGTTTGTAAATTCAGCACAGCTTCCCTTAATTATAAGAGTCGCTTTTGTTTGTCAAGGACAAGACAAAACCCTTTTGAAAAATAACACTGCTCTTTTATCTGTGCCTGCGCAGGCAGATCGGTTTTTCATCCTGATCCGGTTTTGAAAAGCTAAAAAATCACCGGTTCAAAAGTGGAATATTCCTTGCTTGTGACAATGGATATTGTTATGAATGGGACTCAGAAAAATCAATGCAGCAGATGACCATCATAAAAATATATCAGGTAAAATAAAAGGGGGAACAATGACAGAATTAATTGATGTCAGGGCACGGGAAATTATCGATTCCAGGGGAAATCCAACCGTAGAAGTGGATGTGATGCTGGCCTGTGGTGCACAGGGCCGGGCAGCGGTACCGTCGGGCGCATCCACTGGAACACGCGAGGCACTGGAACTTCGGGACAAGGCCCAGAACCGTTTCCTTGGAAAAGGGGTTTTAAATGCAGTGGCCAATGTCAACGAAGTCATTGCACCGGAGATTATCGGGTATGATGCAATGGACCAGGCCGGTCTTGACCGGACCATGATCGACATTGACGGAACGGAAAACAAATCCCGGCTGGGGGCAAACGCCATTCTGGCCGTGTCCATGGCAGCAGCCCGGGCAGCAGCCCAGGCATGTGAAATTCCACTGTATCAGCACATTGGCGGAATTAACGCACGGGTCATGCCGATTCCCATGATGAATGTCATCAATGGCGGTGCCCATGCAGCCAACAATCTGGATATTCAGGAGTTCATGATTCTGCCGTTTGGGGCCGTTTCGATTTCTGAGGCGATCCGGATGGGGGCGGAGACCTTTCACAATCTGGCTAAAATATTGAAAGGCAAGGGTCTGAGCACGGCTGTCGGAGATGAGGGTGGATTTGCCCCGAATCTGAAATCCAATGAAGAGGCTCTGGAATATATCCTCAATGCCATTGAAGCTGCCGGGTATCGGCCGGGAAAAGATATCGGTATTGCAATGGATGCAGCAGCCTCTGAATTTTATATCGACGGAAAATACGTTTTTCAGTCGGAAAATAAAAAACGCACTGCTGAGGAACTCATTGATTATTATGAAAGCCTGATCGAAAAATATCCCTTGTATTCCATCGAAGACGGCCTTGCAGAAGGAGACTGGGACGCGTGGGAAATCATGACGGAACGACTGGGCGGCACAACACAGATTGTTGGTGATGATATTTTTGTTACCAATCCAGACATTTTCAGACGGGGGATTGATCAGGGCATCGGCAATTCCATTTTGATCAAGCTGAACCAGATCGGAACCTTGACTGAAACCCTTGATACCATTCAGATGGCAAAAGATTCCGGTTATACCACTGTGGTCTCCCATCGGTCCGGTGAAACAGAAGACAGTTTTATCGCTGATCTTGCAGTGGGTGTGAATGCCGGTCAGATTAAAACTGGTTCCATGTCCAGGAGTGACCGGGTTGCCAAATACAACCAGCTGATCAGAATCGAAGAAAAACTTGGAGACAGTGCGATCTTTCCGGATAACCTGTTTTTTTAGGACGATGAAATTCAAACCATTTCTTGTTTTTTTAGCGGTGATTTTTGTGCTGTTGCCCGGAGCCGGCAGTGCTTTTGTGTTTGATGCACCCCACCTGCTCTACCGGGTTGCTGAAAAGATCAAAGAGCCGATAGGGATCAGCGTTGATCAGGTTCGCCGGCAGATGAACCCCGAACATGCGGTCAGCAGTTTTGATGACCTGGAAGAGAAACTGGTGTTTTCTTTTCCAGGTCGGTTCCGATCCCAGGTGGTGTCCGGTCCCATGACCGGTATGACCGTTCAAAATGATACCGGGTTTGTCAAAGTGGTTGACGGCCAGCCTGCTGCCCGTGCCAAAAGCCTGGAAGATCATTACTGGGATATTTTACTGTACCGGGATTATGAACGCCTGCTTGATCAGCTGGAACAGGTCGGCATTGATACCCGGACAGTATCTTTTCAGCGGTATAACGGCCGGGTCTGCTATGTGATCGGAGATGCACGCGGTTCAGGGTTGTGGATTGAAAAAGAAACTTTCTTTCCCATAAAATATGTGATTGAAAAAGAGGGCAGGGCGGCTGAATTTTTTTATGACAACTGGCAGCGGGTCAGCAAAACCTGGTACCCGCTGGCAGGCAGTATTTTTATCAGCAATCAACTGCTTTGTCTGATCAATGTAACCCATTGGGAACTGGAATCCCGGATAGATCCGTCCCTGTTTGATCAAAACCGGTATTGAGCAGTTAAACTTTTTAATGACGAAATTTAAACGAGTGAGGAAAAATGGCTAAAAACACCAAGTATATTTTTG
>JAABSK010000080.1 GCA_011390435.1 Desulfobacteraceae bacterium
CTGGAGAATGTACTACACCAAGCGAGGTGAAACTCTGATCGTCATGGTTGGTGGGGGAGACAAGACCAGCCAGGAAAAAGACATTGCCAGGGCCAAACAGCGGGAAACCGCTTTGGAGGATTGAAACATGAAAAATCGAATTGCAGATCTGCCGGATTTTGATATGGCCGAACAGCTTAAAAGCGAAGAAGACATTGCTGCTTACATCACCATGGTGATTGAAGACGGTGATGCTGCCGAGCTGGCGCATGCTCTGGGAGTAGTTGCCAAGGCTCGTGGTATGAGCGAGGTTGCCAAATCTACAGGAATAACCCGTGAAGCCTTGTATAAAGCGCTTCAACCAAATGCCAAGCCTCGATTTGACACAATTAACAAGGTGTGCGCAGCCCTTGGCGTTCGTTTGGTGGCTCAGCCTGCCAATCCTCATTGAGGTGAGGACTACTTGTGGTGCAAGCACCATTTTTTCAGACAAATGCCCCCGAACTTTCCTGGAAACAGCTGTCATGACCCGTCAGTCGGTGTGGCGGCCACCGCAATGCCCCGAAAAAGGCGCTGCAGGCATAAAGCACTGATAATCTCTATGGAAATATTAAATCAAATACGTCAATTTCTGGATATGTCAGGCTGGGTTCACGCGCCCTATTCGGTATCGTTCCTTGCTGCTGGAGAGTACAATGCCAACTGGCGGGTGGATACCCCTGAAGGCCCCAGGGTTCTGCGCATCAACCACGGCAGTCAGCTGGGCCTGGGTGACGGGCAGATCAATTATGAATACCGGGTGCTCAAGGCGTTGTCTGCGTCCGGGGTGACGCCGAAACCACTGGCCTGCCACCAGAACCCGGAACCGCTGGGCGGCGGCGCCCTGCTCATGGAATACCTGCCGGGCAGGGCGTTGGATTACCGGAAAGATCTGGATCATGCCGCCTGGATTTTTGCCCGGGTGCACACGATTCCGGTTGTTGAATCTGAGGGTTTCATTGTCCAGGCAGACCCGGTGATGGACATTGCCCGGGAAAGCCTTGGGCTGATCCATCGGTTTTTTGATCATCCGCTCCAGAAAGAAAAAGACCTTCTGCTCGACTACCATGACAGCGTCGTTCGCCTGGGACACCAGAACCAGGGCCTGTTTGAAAATGAACCGATGTGCATCGTGAATACGGAAGTCAATTCCGGCAATTTTCTGATCCATTCCAGTGATGACGCAACCGGTTCCAGTGCATTTCTCGTGGACTGGGAAAAGGCGGTGATCTCTTACCGGTACCAGGATCTGGGGCACTTTCTGGTGCCGACCACCACCTTGTGGAAAACAGATGTATGCCTTTTGATGGACGAAAAAAAGGCTTTTTTGAAGAAATATCACCAGGCTGCCGGTCTGACCATGGATATGGAGACGCTGTGTGAAAAAACCTGGCTGATGGAGCGGGTCATCCTGCTCCGGGCATTGTCCTGGTGTTTTATGGCATGGTATGAATATACCCGTGAAGACAGAATCCTCCAGAACCCGGACACATTTTCCAAAATTAAAGCATATCTGTCTGATATCCCGTGGATTTTGAACTCCGTCGCATAGGAAAGCGGTTTGGAAACCGCATTGTCCTGGAAGATATCAGTTTCAGGGTTGCAGCTGAAGAGCTGGTCTCTATCATCGGGCCGTCCGGAGTGGGCAAAACCACCCTTCTGAGGATCATTGCCGGCCTGGACCGGCCAGATACCGGTGATGTGGTTTTTTCAAAATTTCCAACACGAAAACGGCCGGTGATTATTGTGTTTCAGGACTATGTCCTGTTTCCGTCCATGACGGTCAGGGCCAATATTGGTTTCGGCCTCAAAGCCCGGAGGGTTGACAGGACAAAACGCCGGGTTAAAGTGGATCAGATGCTGGATTTTTTTCAGCTCACGGCACAGGCTGAGCAGTATCCGGCGCAACTGTCTTCCGGACAGAAACAGCGGGTGGCCATCGCCCGTGCCATGGTGATCAACCCTGCGGTTCTGCTTCTGGATGAACCCTTTGCCAACCTGGACCGGAATTTGAAAATGGAAACAGCCCGGTTTATCCGCCGTACGCAGAAAACGTTTGGTATCCCAACGGTCAGCGTCACCCACGATCTGGCGGAAGCCTTTGCCATGTCCGACCGGGTCGGGATCCTCCTGGACCGGAAACTCAGGCAGTTTGATTCTCCGGAGCGGGTGTACTTTAATCCGGCATCTGAACCCGTGGCGGAATTTTTGGGGCCTGTCAACCGGATCTCCCCTTCGCAGGTCAGCCTGCTGGGCCTGGAAAACACGTCCACCCTGCAGCAGAACGGCAAACCACTGATCGTGCGGCCTGAAAATTTTGAAATTCATCCGGGACCGGGGCCGGCCAGGATTCGAGAGAAAGCGTTTGCCGGCCATTATTTTGCCTACAGCGTGGATGCTGATGGGGCACAGTTCACTGTTTACACCCAGGACGGAAGCTTTGAACCCGGTCAGTGTGTCTGTCTGAAACTCAACCTGCAATCAAAGGAGATGCCATGAGAAAAGCGATACAGATGATTTCAATCCTGTGGATGGTTCTGATGCTGCCGGGTTTTTTAAACCTGGCGGCTGCTGATAACGACGAGGGCAGCCTGCTCAATACACCGTTTTCGAAAATTGAAAAAATGGCCAGGGGGACACAGGTCCGCTGGTATCTGTACGGGGGCTGGGCCCATGTCAATGACTGGGTCGATACCTATGTTGCCGGAGAAATGAAAAAACGCTACGATATTGATATCAAACGGGTGCCCATGGATGCGGGTGTCTTTGTGAACAAGCTGCTCACTGAAAAGGCAGCCGGGAAAGCCACAGGGAATATCGATCTTTTGTGGATCAATGGGGAGAATTTTAAAAATTCAAAAGAGGCGGGCCTGCTGTTTGGGCCTTTTTCAGAACGACTGCCCGCTGTGCGGCAGTATGTGGACCCATCCAGTGTGACCCATGATTTTGGATACCGGGTTGACGGATATGAGTCCCCCTTTGGCCGGGCCCAGTTCGTGTTTGAGTATGATGCCGCCCGGAAGGATGCAGCTCCTCAGGATCTGGCGGCGCTCAAAGCATGGATCATGGACCATCCAGGCCGCTTCACGTATCCTCAGCCTCCGGATTTTACAGGCTCCGCCTTTGTCCGAATGGTCTTTTATGCCGTCACCGGCGGCCATGAACAGTATATGAATGGATGGGATGCTGAACTTTTTGCTGCCAATGCCCCCCGTTTGTGGCACTGGCTCAATGAGATCGAACCCTGGCTGTGGCAGAAAGGCCGGACCTATCCCAAGGATTCCTCCTCTCTGGACACCCTTTTTTCACGGGGGGAGGTTGCGTTTGGCATGTCTTACCATCCCTCCCATGCCCAGAACAAGATCATGGAAGGCAGTTATCCAGAAACTGTCCGGACGTTTGTATTGGCGGACGGTTCCATTTTCAACACCCATTTTACCGCCATTCCTTTCAATGCCCCAAACAAGGCCGGGGCCATGGTTCTGGCCAACTTTCTGATCTCCCCGGATGCCCAGCTGTCCAAATACCAGCCGGACAACTGGGGGGATTTTCCCGCACTGGATCTGAACCGTCTGTCAAAGGCGGACCGTGAGCGTTTCAATGCTGTCAATCTGGGTGAGGCAACCCTGGGAAGCCAGGATCTGGCAGCGGTTGCTGTTCCGGAAATCCCGTCTGCTTATCTGGAAGCCCTGGAGCAGGGATGGAAGGACCATGTTCTGGACCGGTAGACACAAACAGCAGGCATCTCTGGTTCTGACACTGGGTCTTTTGCCGCTGCTGCTGCCCTTTCTGGTGCTGTTCTGCGGCGGTGTCGCCCTTACCGTTGCTCAGTCTTTGGGCTTTTTCACCCCGCTGCCGTATCCGGGAGGTCCCTGGGATGCCTATGCAGGGCTGTTGGCCGATCCGGGGTTTTACGCCTCAGCCGGATTTTCCCTCTGGGTGGCAGGCGTTTCTGCCTTTCTTGCCGTAACCGCAGGTGCGTTTCTGTCGTACCGGGTCTGGCGCCTGCCAGAGCGCCTGGCATCTCTATCCCTGGTTTACAAGATTCCCCTGATTCTGCCCCACATTTCAGTGGCGTTTATTGTAATGGTTTTCTGGAGCCGTTCCGGCATCATTGCTTCGGCAGCACACAAAGCAGGACTGATCCAGGATATGTACGCATTTCCCAATATTCTGTATTCCGGGTTCGGGCTCGGCATGATTCTGGCCTATGCATTGAAGGGGACTCCTTTTGTCATGTTGCTGGCCCTGGCCCAGCTGGCCCGGTTTGATGTCCGGCAGGTCCAGACGGCAGCCATGCTGGGCGCCTCTGGTTTTCGGATTTTCTTTTCCATTGTCCTTCCCAGGCTGTTTCCTGCCCTTCATACCGGATTTATTGTTTTGTTCCTGTACGGGTTTGGTGCATTTGAGATTCCCTATCTTCTCAGTGAAAGCCGGCCGGGAATGCTCAGCATTCAGGTGTATCACCTGTATTTTAAGCATGACCTGATCCGGCGGCCAGAAGCCATGGCCATACTCTCCCTGATGTTCTGCTTTACCGTGGCATTTATCATTGCCTATTTCAAAGGGATCCGCCGCCTGGAAAACAGAGGACACAGGCAATGAAGCATCTTCTTACACTGAGCATTCTCGCCTTGCTGTTTCTGCTGCCTGCTGCTGTCCTTGTTTTGGTCAGTCTGTCGCCGGGCTGGCGATTTCCCCAGGTCTGGCCGGCGGATTTTTCCATCAAGGGGGTGGTATTTTTCCTGAAGCACCATGAACAGATGCTGGCAGCGCTTTGGTCCTCTTTTGGGTTTTCGCTGCTGACAGTTGCGTCGACCCTGATGATGTGTCTGGTGCCGGCCGCTGTCTTCGCGCGCAACAGCTTCCCTGGAAAATTCCTGCTGGAGGGGGTGTTGCTGGCACCGGCCCTTGTACCGCCCATGACATTTGCCATGGGCCTTCACTTTCTGCTTATTAAACTGTCCCTGGCAGACACCCTTGCCGGGGTTGTGCTGATGCTGTCCCTGGTCAGTTACCCGTATATGTTCCGGTCTCTGGTGGCAGGATTTCAGACCATGGGGAATGATTACCGTATCTGTGCACGAAATTTAGGCGCCGGCCCTTTTTCCATATTTTTACGTGTTGAGTTTCCACTGATGGTTCCAGCGATGATCGCCGGAGGGAGCGTGGTTTTTCTGGTTGCTTTTTCAGACTATTTTCTGGTTTTTCTGGTCGGCGGCGGCAGTGTCCCCTCCTTTACCGGAACCCTTTTTCCGCTGCTCTCTTCTTCCAACAGGTCGCTGGCGGCAATTATGACGCTGATTTTTCTTTTCCTGCCAGTATTCCTGTTTTTGATTCTGGATTTTTCAGTCAAGCGGCTGTACCGTAAAAAAGGCATGCGATAGCTTCTGGCTAGAACGGAAAGTCTTCGCTGGTATCAATCTGCTGTTCCTGTTTTGCTTCCACTGGTTTTTCAGCCTTTTTGTGCGTCGGGTTTCCATCCACATAGATCGCTTTAAAGGGTTTTGTGGGACAGGCATATTCACACCCCCCGCAACCAACACAGATTTCCGGTTTCATTTTTGGGATCACCAGCCTGCGGTCCGGCAGATTCAGGTAGGGAACCATTTGCACCGCCTTTGTGGGACAATGTTCGGAGCAGGCACCACAATTGGTGTTGTCCGTATACACCACACAGTTTTCCTTGATGAACCTGGCCACTCCCACCTGGACCTGCTGCTTCTCTTTTTTCGAAAGGGGCAGGATCGCTCCGGTGGGACAGACTTCCAGGCAGGCTGTGCAGTCATAGTTGCAGTGGCCGGACTGAAAGCCCATTTTCGGCTGCATGATGCCGGACAGGCCATAATCGAAAAATGCCGGCACAAGCACCCGGGACGGACAGATGGAAACGCACAGGTGGCAGGCGGTGCAAATGGATGTAAACCGCTCAACACTTACGGATCCGGGAGGTGAGACCGGGCAGGTTTTTGCTTCTGGAATGGTGGTGGGTTTGCTTTGAACCGCCGGATCGATCGGTTCAGCGTCGCTTCTGGCGGCAACCATTCCCATTCCGCCTGCAGCCAGGCTGAGCATGAATCCCCTGCGCCCGGATTCGGTCAGGGGCGGGCGGGTCTGTGGCAGTCGCCGCCACTGGTTTTCAATGGCAAGACCCTGGCCTGGACAGGCAGCCAGGCAGTTGCAGCAGGCCACGCACCGGGAGAGATCGACTGTTTTTTCTTTCAGATCAATGCACCCGGCTTTGCAGACATCCTGGCATCGCCGGCAATTGTTGCAGGCATCCGGACGAATGCCGATCCGGAACATGGCAAATCGCGAAACCAGTCCCAGAAGGGCCCCCACCGGACACAGCGTGTTACAGTAAAGCCGGCCGTGACATGCGCTCAGCCACCCCACCACGATCAGCGTTGCCAGTGAAATTCCAATGGACAGTGGCGCGATCACCGGCCATTGGACCCGGTAGAGAAAATGACTTCCCAGCTGTTCTGCCGCAGGAACGCCCAGGTTGTTTGCCGCCAGGAGAAAAGGGCGCAAAAAGGCGGTAACCATCCGGCCGAAACTGCTGAAAGGATCCAGCAGATTGAGGGCAAGTCCGCTGCCTGCCAGAAAAAGCAGCACGGTCAGGGACAAGATCGTATACCAGAGGAAATGATGCGGCCGGGAATATGAAAACCGGTGCTGGTTCTGCTTTTTCCCGGCGCGTGAACGCCTCTTCCGGGCCAGGCGGCTGATCAAATCCTGGAATGTTCCCAAGGGGCACACCGTTGAGCAGTAGACCCGGCCGAACAGCAGGGTGAAAATCAGGACCAGAATAAACCCGGCTGCTCCAATGGCCGCATTGTTCAGGAATTTGAGCAGGGATGGGACAAACTGGAGAAAAAGCACGTCTCCTGCAATGGCCCGCGCCCCTGAATCTCTGAAATCCAGGAACAGGAAAACAATCAGCAGAAAGAATACAGCGGCAACCCCCCAGCGAAGGGGTTTCAAATGGCGACGTGTCATCTTGTCAGCGCTGGTCCGTTTAAAGTTTGATCCGGTTGATAGACAGGTCTGCCAGATTGATCTGTCCCAGATTCATTTCCGATGCGATCTGAATGTGGCGGATGTCAGCAGGTTCCGCACCAAACAGTTTTGCTGCGGCTGCATCTGCGGCAAGAAAATCTGTCGAGATCACCTGGGCTTTCATGGAGACCACATCGTTGACTGACACGCCCCGTGGGCCGTTACGCGTCATGACGTTGTAGGCGTCCACCACGGTAAGGTCAGGGGCCCGGAACGATGCAAAATCCGCGATACACTGGTGAAGATCGTTTCGATGCCAGTACCAGCGGTCCCAGACCACGCCCATCAGGTTTTTCATGCCGATGGTGACCATGGAGGAGCTGTGGTGTTTCAACACCGGTACATTGATGAACACATCTGCTTCCAGAAGGGCCTGGTGCACTTTGGCACTGGTCAGCCGTTTCCCTTTGGGAACATCAACCTTCTGGTAATATCCTTCACTGTCGCCAGAGATGATTTTGCCGCCGGCATCTTTCACTGCTTTTTCAATGCCGCTGTTGCGATAGCTTCGGGTCCAGTTGTCACAGGTGTGGTCAAACACGGTCACTGCTTTGGCCCCTGCAGCACGACAGTGCTCGACAATGCGTTTCACAAGCGCAGGATGGGTGTTGCCGGCCCGTTCCGGCGGTACATCCCAGCCGATATTCGGCTTGACCAGAACCCGGCTGCCGCTGGGCACAAACGTCTGCATCCCGCCCAGAGAGGCAATGGCGCTGTCAAACATCTGGTCTGGTTCTCCTCCCCGGACCGCCACCAGATCCCAGGCGGCAGCACCATCTTTCGGGGAGGCCGCCCACAGCCTGTCCATTTCCGGGAACATCCATGTGGACCCTGCCACGATTCCGCTGCTGATGGTTTTTTTCAAAAAATCCCGTCGATCCATGGCACCGTCTCCTTCTGGTTGCAATCAGCCATTTTGCCGCTGATTTTTCATGGGGTTATCTGAAATGTTGCCATTATCATAAATGATATTGGAGAATTTTACCAGTTTTATGGAATCAGACCAAAGGATATGGTATCCTGTGATTCTGGAATAAATGACTGTTTAATCTGAAACAACCGGAGAAACCCCATGAACGAAAAAAAAATCGTATTGATGAAAAACATCGCCTTTTCAGAGGCACTGGACATTCAAACCCTTGTGGAATACAAGCCCGGCCAGGTGGTGAGCCGGACCCTGTCAGCCATGCCCCATGTCAACATCACGTTGTTTGCGTTTGATGCCGGAGAAGAGATTTCCGCCCATACATCACCGGGAGATGCCATGGTTCAAATTCTGGATGGCGAAGCCCTGATCCGGGTGGGTGACCGGAAAATTACTGCCGGGGCCGGCCAGGTGGTTGTCATGCCGGCAAATGTTCCCCATTCTGTGGCAGCTGCTTCCCGGTTCAAGATGCTGCTGACGGTGGTCAAGCAGCCAAAGAGTATCCAGGAGAGCCTTTCGAATTAATCCGCAGGGGCAACGGTTGTTGATCACAGGGGTCAGGCTGTGTACATGGCGTCAATTTTTGCCTGATACCGCTGCGTGATGTTTTTGCGTCTCAGCTTCAGGGTGGGAGTGATCTCTCCGCCTTCAATGGTGAACGGTTCCGGAATCAAAGTGAATTTCTTGATGGTTTCGTATCTGGCCAACGGTCTTGAATGATAGTCAATGCGTTTTCTGTAAAACGCAACCACCTCGGGATGCTCGAGCAATTCCCGGGTGGATGTCCAGACAATCTGTTTTTTGGCGGCCCATGCCTCAAGACCTTCAAAGAACGGAACCACCAGTGCGCTGATGAACTGGCGCTGATCCCCGATCACGGCAATCTGCTCGATGAAATAATCTTTTCCCACCAGGGTTTCAATGTGCTGGGGAGCGATATTTTTGCCGCCGGAAGTGATGATCAGATCCTTGATCCGGTCGGTGATCTTTAAAAAACCATCTGCATCAAATTCGCCAACATCACCGGTTTTGAACCAGCCGTCTTCAAATTCCTCGGCTGTTTTCCGGGGAAGGTTATAATAGCCTTTCATGACCTGGGGGCCTTTCACCTGGATCTCCCCGTCTTTGGAGAGGCGCACCTGGCATCCTGGAACCGGTTTTCCCACAGTGCCAAACCGGAAATCACCTGGTGTGTTGCAGGAAATCATGGGGGATGTTTCTGTCAGTCCGTATCCCTGGCAGATGAGAAGACCGCAGGCAAAAAAGAACGTTTCAATGGCCTGGTCCAGTGGCGCCCCGCCAGCGGCAAAGAAATTTTTATCTCCGCCAACCGTCTCCCGTATTTTAGACAGCACCAGCCGGTCAAATATGGCATGCCTGAGTTTCAGCCACAGCGGGATGGGGGCGTTTGACCGCAGTTTCCGGTAATAGGCATCTCCGGTATTCAGTGCCTGCCGGAACAGGATTTTTTTGGCCAATGGCGCCGTCTCCAGGGTGTTTTTCACGGTGGCATATATTTTTTCGTATAGCCGGGGGACCGATACCATGGCTGTAGGCCGGACATCCTTGAGGGTTTCGATCACCTGTTTGGGGTCTTCAAGGTAGTGGTGTGTCGCGCCTTTATAGTACACATAATACGACCACATCCGCTCGAGGACATGGCTCAGGGGCAGAAAGCACAGGGACGTGTCTTTTCTGGAGACATCAAAACCGGCATCAATGACCGTCATCTGGTGAAACAGATTGGCATGGGTGAGCATGACGCCTTTGGGTGTTCCAGTGGTGCCGGAGGTATAGATAATGGTGGTCACATCATCCTTTTTGACCGCGCCCAGGCGCTGCTGGATTTCAGTGGCAGCCAGGTCTGGTTCTGCGGACCGCAGGACAGCATCAAACGTTTGTGCCACTTCCGGATTGACAGGTGTGTCCGGATCATAGGCAATGATTGAAAAGACAGGGTCTTTCTGTGCTGCAATGGCTTCAAGATTTTGATATTGAAGATGGTCTCCGGCAAACATCAGCTTCATTCCGGCGTCTTTGATGATAAACGCTGCCTGATCCTTTGTGTTGGTGGCGTAGATGGGAACGCAGATTGCCCCGGCCAGAATGCAGGCAAAATCTGTAATTGCCCATTCATACCGGTTGGCAGAATAGATACCGACCCGGTCACCGGTTTTGATCCCGGACTGGATCATGGCAGCGGCAAGGGTTGTGATTTTTTTGCCAAACTGTCCATAAGTCAGGGATTCCCATTCGTTGTTTTTCTTAAATTTCAATGCAGTATCATCTGCATTGGCGTGTATCTGTTCCAGGAGCATCTGCCCCAGATTTTCATATTTCATCTGCACATCCTTTTAAAAAACTTCAAAAAATATATTTTTATAAAATTTTTGATGCGAAAGCAAACATGAACAGATATCTCAGGGCTGAACAGACTTCTCAGGGCAGCTGGATTTTCCACAGGAAACCGTGACATCATAAAAACAGAAAATATTCCGGCTTGACAAAAATGGGCATCTCTTTTAATTGGATGAATACAAATCACACTATTCAGGGGATAATATGAGTCTATTTTTGATCTGCATACTGATGATCCTGGCCGGAGGACTGTTTTCACTGGTGCTGGCAAAACAGGCCGGGTCTGTAAAATTGATGACAGTCATGGTGCTGGCAGCCGGCTGTCTGCTGGGGCTGATCAATGCCGTCTCCATGCTTTTTCAGCCCGGTACCCAGACATTTTCCGCAGGTCAGCTGAATGCATTTCCGTTGTCGTTTGCTGTGGATGGCGTATCTGCGTTTTTTCTGACCGTGATTTTCGGGATCTGCTTTCT
>JAABSK010000081.1 GCA_011390435.1 Desulfobacteraceae bacterium
GGTCGACCCACAAATCCCGGATCAGATCAAGGGTATCATTCACCAGAATTCTGCCGGGTTCCAGCGTTTTTCTCAGCTTTTGCACAGCAGCAGCACTGAACACGCTGCCATCCAGCCCCACAGTACTGCCGGCCGACAGGTTCTGTTTCAGCCATTGAGCCATATCCGGCACATCGGGCAGGCCGGTTTTGAACAGGACAAAAGGGGTGCCGGCAATTTGTTCCCGGGCCTGGATATAGTATCTGAAATCTGTCCACAAAATCGCGTGGTCAAGGGTGACGACCGCTGTTCCGGCAGATCCTGAAAACCCGGTCAGCCATTTGCGGGCCTGCCAGTGATCAGCCACATATTCGCTTTGATGCGGGTCATCATTTGAAACAATATAAGCGTCGATCCTGTTTTGTTTCATTCTCTCCCGAAGCTGTTTTACCTTTGTCTGTCTTTGCATTGTATTTTCCTGGATTTTTGTATGTATCGAATGTCATTCAAAACAGATGCCTTAAAGAGGCCTGGTCCGGAATATAAAATAAACCGCCCCCACAAGGCAGATTTAAAATCTTAATCTCAAACATGGACGCTGTCAAATCGTTAATTCCAATTCCTGTTGTCCGCGCCGAATAACGTTCAGCGCTGTTTTTGTCTTGATTTTTCCCGCCCCAGCTGCCATGCTCTTGTATCAAAACAGATCCGCTTAACCCCAAAAGGCAGGAAACCAACATGACCGTCCAGAAAACACGCACAATCTGCTTTGAATGCCACTCCCGCTGCGGTGTGATCATCACCGCTGAAAACAACAGGGTTCTGGGTATCAAAGGAGACAAAGACCATCCGCACAGCCGCGGCTATATCTGTCCCAAAGCCCGTGCCATCAAAGAGATGATCTACCACCCGGAGCGGCTGCGATCCCCTTTGATCCGGACAGGAACAAAAAAAAGCAGCACCTTTGAATCAGCATCCTGGGACCAGGCCCTTTCCATTATTGCCGAAAACCTCTTAAACGCCAAAAACCAGCATGGCGCTGAATCCATTGTCTTCGGGTCCGGCACCACACGGGGTACAGCCCCGTATATCGGACGGTTTTTATCTGTCCTGGGATCTCCCAATTTCATGGCGCCTTCCAATTACAGTGGCGGACCCATTGGTATGGGGGCGGTGATGGTTTCCGGATTCGGCATGGCAGATCCGGATTATTTCCACTCAAAACACATCCTGCTCTGGGCCCACAACCCGGAAGCCTCCTGGGCCGGCCTTTACATGCCAGACATCAATGCTGCCCTGAAAAACGGCGCCACCCTGACAGTGGTGGACCCCAGGGGAACCCGCCTGGCCAGAAAAGCAGACCACTGGCTCCAGATCCGGCCGGGAACTGATACTGCCCTGGCCCTGGGTTTTTTACACGTGATCATGGAAAACGAACTGTATGACAAAGCATTTGTGGAAAAATGGGTCACGGGTTTTCACCGGCTCAAAGCCCATGTGGCCCAGTTCACTCCCCAGAAATGTGAAGAGATCACCTGGATTCCGGCACACCAGATTGAAGCTGCCGCCACTGCCTTTGCCCGGAGCGGTCCTGCTGCCATCGGACTTGGCATGGGCGGGTGTTCTCAGGCCAATGACGCTTTTGACATGGTGCGGGCCCTTGCCATGATCAGTGCGATCACCGGAAATCTG
This sequence comes from Desulfobacteraceae bacterium, assembly GCA_011390435.1. The sequence goes on from JAABSK010000081.1 coordinate 1,672, forward strand.
GATATTCCCGGCGGCAATGTGAACTGTTCACCTCCGACCCGGGGCCGCAGCTGTTATGGCAAGGAATTCAATCCCTATTGGAATGTCGCGCCTGAGCAGGCCGCAAAAAAACTGGGAGTTGACCGGTTTCCCCTCATGGGATTGATGCCGCTTCCATCGCCTGCGGAAACCGTCTGGCCGGCAATTCTTGACGGAAACCCCTATCCGGTGAAAGCCATTGGTCTGTTCGCAAACAATGCCATGTGTGCATATGCCAATTCTCCCCATGTCAAAACAGCCTTAACCGCCCTGGATTTTCTGTTCACGGTTGATTATTTTCAAACCCCTACAACCGCCCTGGCAGATGTGATTCTGCCGGCAGCACACTGGTCGGAAAGAGATGATATTGAAGACCTTTTGATGAAAAACCATGTCATCTGCCAGCCCAAAGCAGTAGACCCGCCTGACGGCTGCCTGGATGAAAAACAGATCCTCATCGACCTGGCAGGGAAAATGGGTCTGAAAGAATACTGGGGGTCAATCAGAGAAATACTGGATTACCGCCTGGAACCTGTGGGTATGACGTTTGAGACTTTTAAAAAAACCCATATCGTCTCAACCCCGATTGCATATCGAACCTTTGAAAAAAACAATGGATTTCGAACCGGCAGCAAAAAAGTCGAATTGTATTCCAAAGGTCTGGAAGCCATGGGCATTGCGCCCATGCCAATATTTCGCGAACCCGATGAAAGCCCTGTTTCCCGGCCGGATTTAAAAAGCAACTATCCGCTGATCCTCACCACCGGTGGCAGGATCCTCTCCTATTATCACTCCTCACACCGGAACATCCCATCCCTGAGACAAAACGCCCCGGACCCGGAACTCCAGATCCATCCGGACACAGCGCACAAGCTGGGGATTGCAGACCAGCAATGGGTGTATATTGTCTCTCCCAGAGGCCGGGTGAAAGCCAAAGCCAGCTTTTTTGGCCACATCCACCCTGACGTGGTTCAGGTTCCCCACGGATTCTGGTATGGGAGTGCAGATGGATGGAAAACTCTCAACATCAACATGATCACGGACAACCAGCCCCTGTGCCCGGTATCTGGCGGGGTTCCCATCAAGGCAATGATGTGCCGGGTGGAAAAACAATAGAAAGGAACGCTTGTCTGATGCGCTTTTTCCAAAATATGCCCATCCGGTTCAAGTTGTTTTTCACCTATGCCCTGATGGCAGTGGTGATCTTTTCTGTCACATTTGCCCTGCTGTTTTCCCAGGTCCACCGCCACCTTGAAAGCCGCATCAAATCGGAATTGACCAAATCAAACCAGACCATTACCGACCTGGTGGAAATCACAGCCACGGTTTCCATCAAAAACTATCTGCGGGCCATTGCGGACAAACAGCATGATATGCTCAAAAACCTTTATCAGGACCAGGTGGCCGGGCACCTGTCTGAATCCGACGCGCAACAGCAGGCCATTGAGACGCTGCTGGCACAGAAAATCGGAAAATCCGGGTACATCTACTGTGTGAACAGCCAGGGGGTCATTGTGGTTCATCCTGGAAGAGAACTGCCTGGACAGAACCTGTCTGACCAGTCATTCATCCAGGAACAGGTCCGGCTCAAAGACGGATATCTGGAATACGAATGGCAGAACCCAGGAGAAAAAAAAGCAAGAGCCAAAGCCCTGCACATGACCTATTTTGAACCCTGGGACTGGATTGTCTCCATTTCCGCATACAAGTCTGATTTTTCAAGACTGGTCAATGTCGATGATTTCAAAGATCGGATTCTTCAATTGTCTTTTGGACAGACCGGATATGCCTTTATTTTTGATACTCAGGGAAACAGCGTGATCCATCCGGTACTGACCGGATCTGTTCTGGAAATGACAGACAAAAACGGAACGCCGATTTTCCAGCAGATGATTCAGCAGCAAAAAGGATTTTTAACCTATTACTGGGAAAATCCTCAAGACCCGCAGCCCAGAGAAAAATTTCTGGCATTTGACTTCATTCCCGACTTTAACTGGATTGTGGCCTCATCTGTCTACACAAGTGAAGCCTTTTCACCGCTTGTGGAAATGCGCAAAACATTCCTCATGATCCTGATCCTTGCCTTTTTCATCACCGCCATTGTCACACTGGTCATCAGTGCCACCATCACAAAACCCCTGACCCAGTTGATTCTTTCATTTGAAACCGGTGCACAGGACAACTGGGAACCAATTTTTGTGGATGACAACCGAAAAGATGAAATCGGCCAGTTGTCAAACAGTTTTAACCGCTTCATGAAGCGCCTGAAGCGGTCCAGACAGAAGCTGGCGGCAGAAAACCGCATCAGAAGAGAAACCCAGACACAACTCAAGCTTTTTGAAAAAGTATTTCAAAATGCCAATGAAGGGATCACGATCACCGATGACAAAGGCGACATCGAGGTTGTAAACCCCGCATTTACAGCCATCACCGGATACCTTCCAGAAGAGGCCATCGGAAACAATCCCCGCATACTCAAGTCAGACCGGCATGATGACGCATTTTACCGCGCCATGTGGGATTCCCTGATCGAAAACGGATCCTGGACTGGTGAAATCTGGAACCGAAGAAAAACCGGCGAAGCGTTTCCGGAATTTCTGAGCATCAACGCCATTTACAATCGAAACGGCCGCCTGAAAAATTATGTGGCGATTTTTCACGATATCTCGGAAATGAAAACAAAGGAAAAGCAGATCGAACACATGGCCTACCATGATCCGTTGACCGGGCTGCCCAACCGGACACTGCTCAAAGACCGCCTGGAACAGGCCATCGCAACCGCAACCCGCAGCAAGGGTATGATACAGGTGCTGTTCATTGACCTGGACAATTTCAAAAATGTCAACGACAGCATCGGGCATGCCAAAGGGGATGAGCTGCTCAAACAGGTGGCAGGACGACTGCTCTCAGTGACCCGTGTCAGTGACACGGTTTCACGACTGGGAGGAGATGAGTTTATTATCATGGTACCAAACATCAACAACATGATGGAGATCATCTTCATGGTGGAACGGGTTCAAGAAGAACTGACCCATCCTTTTTCTCTGGGGGATCACACCTTCCATATTTCCTGCAGTATCGGGGTGTGTGTTTATCCCAATGACGGCAACGATGCAGAAACACTCATCCGCAATGCAGACCTGGCCATGTACCAGTCCAAAAACAGCGGTAAAGACAAATATCACCTTTTTGAAGTACAGATGGCACAAAAAGTCCGGGAACGGGTTGAAATGGAGGCCAGTCTGCGCACCGCACTGGAAAACAATGAGTTTCAGGTCTATTTTCAGCCCCAGGTCAATAATCAGACCCTCCTGCCGGTGGGAATCGAAGCGCTTGTCCGGTGGGTAAAACCCGATGGAACCACTATTCCGCCAGGCCAGTTCATTCCGCTGGCAGAAGAATCCGGACTGATTGTACCGCTGGGAGAACAGATCTTCAGGTCCGCGCTTGTCCATGCAAACGATATCTGTATTCACACCGGAATGAACCTCTCTGTTGCGGTAAACGTATCTGCCAGACAGTTTGATGACAATTATTTTGAAGAAATGGTGTCCCATGCCCTTGATGACACGGGGTTTCCTGCCAATCGCCTGAAAATAGAGATTACAGAGTCTTTGTTGATCAAGGAAAACGATATTGCCATGGCCCGTCTCAAACGCCTGTCAGAAATCGGCATCTTAACCGAGATCGATGATTTTGGAACCGGCTACTCTTCCCTGGCCTATATCAAAAAGCTGCCCATTTCCACACTTAAAATCGACAAGTCTTTTATTGACGGGATTCCAAATGACCCTGACGACATCGCTCTGGTGGAAACCATCGTGCTCATGGCCAATAAACTCAAAATCGGCATTGTGGCTGAAGGAGTGGAAACACCGGAACAGCTCCAGGCGCTCCGCCTTCTGGGAGACATGGATATTCAAGGGTACCTGTTTGCCCGGCCCATGCCCCCTGAACAGATAAAAACCTGGATTTTAAAAAAAATCGCTGAGACTTAATTTTCCTCTTTTTTCTGTTTGGCCTTGAGCACCTGACGTCTGGATGCATCCAGCACAGTCTTGCGCAATCGGATGGATTTGGGTGTAACTTCGACCATTTCATCATCCCGGATAAAATTCAGGGCTTTTTCAAGGGTCATCAGCTTGATCGGTGAACAGATCACACTTTCATCCTTGCCAGAGGCCCGCATATTGGTCAGTTTCTTTTCCTTGCAGGCATTGACATCAATATCCTGATGGCGGTTATGCTCGCCGATGATCATCCCCTCGTACACGGGTGCGCCCGGCTCGACAAACATCTGCCCCCTGGGCTCGAGGTTGAACAATGCATAAGGAACCGCCTTTCCCCGCCGGTCTGCCACAATGGAACCTGTGTACCGTGTGGGAAATTCACCGCGAAATTCTTCATACCCTGACAGGTAGGAGTTCATGATACCGGTGCCCCGGGTATCGGTCATGAATTCGTCCCGGTAACCGATCAAAGACCTTGAGGGAATGGAAAACTCAATTCGCACCCGGCCTTTTCCATTGTTGACCAGGTTGATCATCTTGCCTTTGCGGATGGACAGTTTTTCAGTAACCACCCCCATGAAATCTTCCCCACAATCCACGAACAGATGTTCAATCGGCTCAAGGGTTTTGCCATCCTTGAATTTATAAATGACCCTGGGTCTGCCCACACAGAGCTCAAACCCCTCCCGGCGCATGGTTTCGATCAGAATGGCCAGTTGAAGCTCTCCCCGGCCCTTGACAATAAAGCTTTCATCTGTGGTGCTCTCTTCCACCTCTATGGCCACGTTCATCAATGTTTCCTTGAGCAGGCGCTCGCGGATTTTTCTGGACTGGACATATTTGCCTTCAAGTCCGGCAAACGGAGAAGTGGATATGGAAAACTGCATGGATACTGTGGGCTCATCCACGGCAATCCGCTTTAACGCGACCGGATCCGCTTTGGTGCAGATGGTATCCCCGATTTTGACATCCTCAATGCCCGACAATACAATAATATCGCCCACCTGGGCCTGTTCCACCGGAGAGAGGGTGGTACCGACATAGGTCTGGATTTTAGACACCTTCAACGGCAGCTGAACGTTGTCTTTAGTGACACACACCAGATTTTCATTGGATTTGGCACTGCCGTTGAAAATTTTTCCAATGGCAAGCCGGCCCAGGTAATCTGAATAGCCCAGATCCGATACCAGCATCTGGAAAGGTGCCTGGGGATCATATGCCGGCGGCGGCATCTGTTCAACAATCAAATCAAACAAAATCGTCAGGTTGTCTACATCATCGTCCAGACTGCGCTTCACAATCCCATCCCGCCCAATGGCATACAAATAGGTGAAATCCAGCTGCTCATCCTTGGCATCCAGGTCGATGAACAGATCATAGACCATGTCCAGAACTTCATCCGGCCGGGCATCCTTCCGGTCGATCTTATTGATGATCACCATGACCGGCAAATTGGATTCAAAGGTTTTCTTGAGAACAAACCGGGTCTGGGGAAGAGGTCCTTCAGACGCATCTACCAGTAGAATCGCACTGTCTGCCATGGAAAGCGCCCGCTCAACCTCCCCGCCGAAATCGGCATGGCCCGGCGTATCGATAATATTGATCTTCACGCCCTTCCAGGACACAGAGCAGTTTTTGGCTGCAATGGTGATACCGCGCTCCCGCTCAAGGTCCATACTGTCCATGAGCCGGTCATCCACTTCCTGACCGTCTCTGAACATGCCGCTCTGCCGGAACATGGCATCCACCAGAGTTGTTTTGCCATGGTCAACATGGGCGATGATCGCAACATTCCTCAGTTTATCATTCTGTGCTGTATTTTTTTTCATGGGTCTCCTGTTGTCAGCCTGATTTTTTTACAGGCAGGCAAGATAACCACGAAAGCTGAAAAAGGTCAACCATTACTTTGAAACCCGAACGGTTCCATTGGAAGCGGTAATGATCCGTACCCGGTCTCCGGCTGTAATCATGACGTCTGCCTCCTGAACCACCACAATGGTCTGGCCGCTGTCTTTATTCACAATAATTTCAAGGCCCTGCCTGCGGGTGATCCCTTCTTCAGCAGCCGTACCCCCTGCTGCACCGGCAAGGGCACCGAGAACCGTGGCAACTGTCCTGCCGGACCCGCTGCCCACAGTACTGCCCAGCACACCACCAGCCACGCCGCCGGCAGCAGTGCCGATGGGAGTCTTGGTGCCTTCAATCATGACCTGCTTGACCGATTCAACCGTCCCGGTTTCCACCGTCTGAACCTGGCGGGCCTCATCTCTTGAATAGACCTCACCGGAACGGCTTGACGCACATCCGGTGAGCGCCAGGCAACCAGCTACCAGAATAAAAACAATTGCGCCGATGCCAGCGCTATTTGATCTGAATACATTCATCAATTTGGTTCTTCTCCCTGCAAAAAAGGTTGATATCTATCATTACGTTTTATTTTACGCTAGGTTTGCATTTGCTTCAAGCATTCAATTTTTGGCGTTTTCACTTCATGAACAGGAAACAGCCGTCCAGAAAGCCGTTGCTATTTTTTGACCACATACCGCCGGCAGGAGATTGCTGTAAAAAAAAGTGCTGCCACGGCCATCATGATGCCGCCGCACAAAAAACTGACCCTGAGACTTAAAAAATCCACAGCAACACCGGCGGCCATTGATCCGGTCATCATCCCCAGGCTGTGGGCAACAGTCATAATGGCCATAACAGCACCCATGGCCTTTTTTTTTTCACCTTTGAGCACCGCATATCCCATAATGGCCGGCATGGAGATACCGCCGCCCAGACCAAAGACAGAGACCCCCACCACCAGGTCCATGAAAGTTGCTGCACGGAACAGAAGCACCATTCCCAGTGCAGACAGGACCCCGCCCAGAACCGTCAACCCGCCTTTATTGATCCGGTCGGCCACCCATCCCATGGGCAGATTGAAGATACCGGAAACAAACACCCCAAGTGTGGCAAGAAAACCGATCATCGACCCGGGCAGGTTGAAGGTGGTATCGGCAAACAGCGGCAGAAAACTCCAGATCACCCCGATACAGGCGGTATATGCATACCGGAAGGTAAAAATGGAAATCAGGTCCGGGTCTTTTAACAATTCCGACCAGGTGGATGGGGCCTGTGATCTGATTTTAACAGTTTCCCGGTCTACCGGCGGCAGCAGAAAAATACAGAGCAGCAATCCGATTCCGGACAATCCTCCCATACAGACAAATGCGGCATCAAGGGAAAAGATCTCCTTGATGCCACCGCCCATCATCGGTCCCAGGCTCAGGCTCAAAAACATGGAGAGGTTGAAAAGCCCCATGGAGTAGCTTTCAGAACCCGGTGTGGTGATCTCACCCACATACGCCTGTACCACCGGCATGATCATGGCAGATCCTGCCCCTTGAACAAACCGCAGCAGAATCAATGATTCAATCGAATCGGAAAAGATAAAGGCAATGGAAATCAGTGAATAGACCAGCAGCCCTGCAACAATAAAGGGTTTTCTGCCCCGCACATCAGACAGTCGGCCAAAATAAGGTAAAAGAAAGGTCCGGGAAATGGAGAATGATCCGAAAATCATGCCGATATAGATGCCGCTGGCCCCTAAATCATTGGCATACACCGGCAGCAGCGGCACAACGATTCCCACGCCGGTAATGGTTGAAAAAATGGCAAAAAACAGGGTGATGAACACCCCTTTGCTGTCGGTGGGAATCACCCGACCCAGCGATATCAGGCCAGACATTCCCGGATCTGTTCGATGAACCGGCTGGGAGACGCAAATTCTCCTTTCCGGTAATTGGCATGGGTCAGGTATAAAAACCGCTCTGCCCGGGTCATGGCCACATACATCAGGCGGCGCTCTTCAAAGACGGCTCGATCACCTGCATCAATGGAGCGCCAGTGGGGGAACAGGCGCTCTTCACACCCCACGATAAAGACCGTGTCATATTCCAGCCCCTTTGCCGAATGAATGGTCAAAAAAGAAACCCCTCCGGTATCTGAAGCATCGTCATCCTCCCTGTCCTCCCGGATCAGGGCTGCCTCTTCAAGGTATTCAATCAGGGTATCTCTGGTGCGGGCAGTATGAATCAGCTGCTCAATGTTTTCTTTTTTTGATATAAACTCTTCAGAGGTTTTGGTTTTTTTCTGCAGATAATCCAGATACCCGGTTCTGTCGATCACCACCTCCATCGCTCTTGCCGGCGGCAGAGAAGCGATTTCATCAAGGATGCCGAGTACTTCTGAAATGTTTTCATGGAGTTTTTTGCTCAATACCCGGTCTGCCACCATGATTCTGGCGGCATCCTGAAGACTGGTATTTTCAGATCGCATGTCTGCCATCTTCCGGATCATGGACGGGCCGATGCCCCGTTTGGGCGTATTGATGATCCGCTCAAAAGAGACGTCATCGCCGGGAAAAAAAGCAGCACTCAGGTATGAATTAATGTCCAGCACCTCCATCCGCTCAAAAAACCCCTGGGACCCTTTCAGGGAGTAAGGAATCCGGTAGGCCCTGAAAATTTTTTCAAAGGGGAGTGAACAGAATTTTGTCCGGTACACCACAGCGATCCTGTCCAGACCGACACCCTGACCCTGGCGGTTCATGCCTTTGATCCGACGGGCAACCCATTCTGCTTCATGGGTATCGGATAGAAAATCATATATTTCCACCACCCCGCCTTTTTTCCTGGAAAAACATTTTTTTTCCATCTTGTCAGGATTGTAATCGATCAGGTCGTTGGCTGTCTGGACGATTTCATCAGCAGAGCGATAATTTTCCTCGAGCCTGAAAATTTTTGCATCGGTATAGGTTTTTGGAAAATCCAGGAAATGATTGATATTTGACCCCCGGAACCCATACACAGCCTGCCAGTCGTCCCCGACACAAAACAGATTCCTGTGGGATCCGAGCAGCAGGCTGGTCAATTCTTCCTGCAGATTATTGGTGTCCTGGTATTCATCCACCAGAATATAGGAGAAATACTGCTGATACCGGGTTCTCACATCAATATGGTCCCGGAGCAGATCCCGGGTCTTGAGCAGGATATTGTCAAAATCCACGGAATTCATTTCCATGAGGCGCTGCTCATATTGTGAATAGATATCCTGAAGCCGGATACCGAAAA
>JAABSK010000082.1 GCA_011390435.1 Desulfobacteraceae bacterium
GATTCCTCCAGCACGTCCAGCACATACGCCCGGATACGGTCTCCGCGCTTGTAATTTTCCCTTGGCATCTGATCCCGTGGCCGCAGCACTGCTTCAGCCTGGCCCAGATTGACGATCAGACTTCCCCGGTCAAACCGCTGCACAATACCATTAATAATCTTACCCTTTTTGTGAATAAAATTTTCATAAATCGCATTCCGCTCTGCTTCCCTCATTTTCTGGATAATCACCTGCTTGGCAGACTGGGCTGCGATGCGCCCGAATTCTTCCGTGTCAATCCGTATTCCTAGGCTGTCCCCGATTTCACACTCAGGATCATACTCGTACCCCGCTTCAAGGGTCAGTTCACTGTCCGGATACTCAACTGTTTTCACCACTTCCTTGAAATGAAACACTTCAACTTCACCGGTCTTTTCATCATAATGAACTTCAATATCCGCCCTGGGTCCGATATTTTTTCTGGCTGCAGAAACAATGGCCTCTTTCAGGGTGCTGATAAGAATCTCCGGTTCAATCCCTTTTTCACGGCTTACCTGATCAATAACCCTTTTAATATCTGTGATAAACATTGTTAAGTGTTCTCCATATTACTGACCTGCCAGATTTGCCCTTCTGATCTCCTGGTCATTAATTACAATATCTTTTCCATCCACAGCAACCACAATGGACGCTTCATTCACGCTTTCAAGGATCCCGGTAAATTTCTTCTTGCCCTCAACAGGAGATTCAGTTTCAATTTTCACACGACTGCCCTTGAAACGATGAAAATCCGACTTTTGAGACAGCGGCCGCTCAGGACCGGGAGAGGAGACCTCCAGCCGGTAGCGTCCCATCCGCTCAATATGAACATCAATCAAATCTCCCAGCTGCCGGCTGATCATCACGCAATCATCCAGAGTGATGCCGCCGGGTTTATCCAGAAACACCCGGACAATATTTTCTTTCTTCCCAGTGACATATTCCAGATGGACCAGCTCAAAATCTTCAGCGTCACACAACGGTTGCGCCACTGCCCTTATCTTATCAATCAACATGGATGGTTGCTGCTTTCTCCCAGGGTTTAATTTCCCTTAAACACAAAAACGGGCAGATGCCCGTTCCTGAATACAACATGAACTTAACCTTTACCACCATCTTTAATGGTTCAGGTTATATCTAAACCTCAATCGATGGAACCCATCTGCTTTTCCCTCTTTAAAACTTTAAAGATGGAGCGGGCAACGAGGCTCGAACTCGCGACATCAAGCTTGGGAAGCTTGCACTCTACCAGCTGAGTTATGCCCGCATTAGCGGATTACTATACCAATCGACTTTTGTTTTGTCAACACCACATTCACGGTAAAAATTGACGCGGCATTCACTGTGCCCGGAGGATTCACCTTGTAAATCAATCAGGCAGATCCGCGTCAAACTCATTGATAATGGCCTGTGAGATACCGGCATGGAGTTTTTTAACATTTTTTTCTGTCAGGGTTTTGTCAGAAGAGCGGTATACCACCCTGAAAGACAAAGATTTTTTCCCTGCAGCCAGCGGTTCACCCTCAAACGCATCAAAAAGAGAAACAGACTCAATCAAGGCTTCTTTTTTTGCAGTACCGGCTATCAAATCCAGTACAGACCCAACCGTAACGGATTTGTCCACAATAATGGTGATATCCCGTGACAAAGAAGGAAATTTCGGCAGAATCACCGCATTCACAGCCTCAGGGCGTTCTTTGTGCAATGCATCCACACTCAGGTCAAAAACAAAGGCATCAGATTTCAATCCGAAATTCTTCAACACCGGCGCAGCGATCCTGCCCAACGCCCCCAAAGTGATGCCGCCAGCTTTAACCACTGCTGCATAACCATTTTCAAAATAGGGAAAATCACTGAAAGGCGCTTTTTCAAAGGTTGCATTTTCAATCTTCAGGGCAGCTAACATCCCCTCGACAACCCCTTTGAGATCAAAAAAATCGTAGGCTGTCTTTTTGGCATACCATGACTGTTCAAGCCGGTTTCCGGTGATCAGGCCTGCAATAATTTCGTTTTCTTCCGGAAGCTCGCCTTTTTGTGTGGCATAAAACACCTTTCCGATTTCAAACAGCCTGAGGGTATTGTTCTGCTGAGAGATATTTTTCTTCATGGTTTCCAAAAGCCCTGGAATCAATGAACTTCTCAATACAGACATCTGGTCGGAAATCGGATTTAAAATCGATTCCATACAGCGCCGCGGGTCCTCTTGCACCAGGTGCATCCGGTCACAGGATTCTTCATGGATAAAATTGTAATTGATGGCTTCAAAAAATGAATATCCTGTCAAAATCTGACGGAGCTTTCCCCTCAACGGGATCTTGGGATTCAGGGGCCTCCCCTTTGCCGGTACCTGGGGATAACTGGTTTGAATATTGTTATAGCCCCACAGCCTTGCCACCTCTTCAGACAGGTCTTCCGGCCGGCTCACATCCACCCGGAAGGATGGCACGCCCACGTTCAATTTCCGGGCACCGGATTTTTCAACCGTAAAGAAGGCCGACTCCAGGATCTGCGCAATGACATCCACGTCCAGCTGTGTTCCCAACCGGTTATTGAGGGCATCTGTGTTCAGGCCCACGTGAACCGGATGAAATTTCCCGGGATGCTCATCAATCACGTTTCTGGCGATTCTGGCACTGCACAGCCGGGCCATCAGCCCGACGGCGCGGTTCAGCGCCCGGAGGGTCCCCTCCGGATCCACCCCACGCTCAAACCGGTGGGACGCATCCGTTGAAATTCCGGTCTGTTTTGCTGTTTTTCTGATGGACACCGGATTAAAATATGCACTTTCCACCAGAACGCGGGTGGTTTTTTCTGATATTTCAGAATTTTCACCCCCCATGACACCCGCCAGACCAACAGGTTTTTCTCCGTCACAAATCATGAGCATGTCCGGATCAAGGGTATGGGGCTTACTGTCCAGCGTGATAAAGGTTTTATCCGTTCCTGCCCGGCGCACAACCACCCTGCCACCCGCCAGATCGTCAAAATCAAATGCATGCAGAGGCTGACCCGTCTCCATCATAACAAAATTGGTGATGTCCACAACATTATTAATCGGCGTCAGGCCGATGGATTCAAGCCTTTCCTGAAGCCAGAACGGAGAAGGTCCGATCTTAACATCAAACAGCAATCCAGCTGTATACCGTGGACATAGGTCAGGATCCTGAATATCAACCGCTGCGTAATCATGAATGGAATCATCGCAGAAAAATTCATCCGGCAGCGTAAAATCCGGCAGTCTCAACGGTGCCGGAGGCGTTTGAAACGCACAGACTTCCCGAGCAACACCGATCATGCTCAGACAATCCGGCCGGTTCGGTGTCAAATCCACTTCCAGCACTGTGTCCGAAAGCATCAATGCCGTCGCAAGCGGCGTTCCGGGGACAAATTCCCCTTCAAGATCCATGATGCCTGCCGCATCTGTGTTCAGTCGCAGTTCAGCTGCGCTGCAGAGCATACCGCATGATACTTCTCCTCGAAGTTTTCCTTTTTTGATCTTGACTTCTCCGGGAAGAACTGCACCGGGAAGAGCGCAGGGAACAAACATTCCCTCCCGGACATTGGGGGCACCGCAGACGATCTGGATGGGCTCGTCAGCACCGGCATCCACCCGGCAAACAGAAAGCTTGTCTGCATTGGGATGTTTTTGAACCTGTTCCACACGGGCGACAACAACATTTTCCAGATAGTCAAAGCGCTGTTCAGAAGCATCGACTTCCAGACCTGCCATGGTCAGTTTCTCTGCGATGACATCAGGTTCAAGGTCAATGGCAACATATTCTTTTAACCAGTTCAAACTGACTTTCATACTAAAACTGCCCCAGAAAACGAATGTCGTTTTCAAAAAATTTTCTGATATCATCAATGCCATATTTGAGCATGGCTAACCGTTCGATTCCCATACCGAATGCAAATCCAGTATATTTGTCTGTGTCATATCCGACATTTTCAAAAACCGCAGGGTGAACCATGCCAGAGCCCAGAACCTCCAGCCATCCGGTCTTGGAACAGATGCGACAGCCTTTGCCGCGGCACATCACGCACTGGATATCAACTTCTGCACTGGGTTCGGTAAACGGAAAAAAACTGGGCCGGAACCGCAGAGCCGTTTGCCTGTCGAAAAATTGATGAACAAACGTGGTCAAAATCCCCTTTAAATCACCAAAAGAGATCTGCTGATCCACCATCAGACCTTCAACTTGATGAAACATCGGCGTGTGAGTGATGTCTGAATCACACCGGAAAACCTTTCCAGGAGAGATAATTCTCACCGGCGGTGTGGTTTTTTCCATGATCCGGGGCTGGGACGGGGAGGTATGTGTCCGGAGAACAATATTATCCGAGACATAAAAGGTATCCTGCATGTCCCTGGCAGGATGATATTTGGGGATATTCAGCGCCTCAAAATTATAATAATCCGTTTCCACTTCAGGGCTCTCAGCAATATCAAAACCCAGCCGGAGAAAAATATCACAGATCTCGCTGCCCACCTGGGTGATGGGGTGACATGACCCCTGGCGGACAATGCGGCCCGGAAGCGTCACATCAATGCCGGCACCGGCTTGTTTCCCTCTGGATTCCAGAGTGGCTGCTGCTGATTTCAGCGCAGCTTCGATCCGGCCCTTTAGAATATTCGCTTTTTTACCCGCATCTGGACGTTCATCTTCAGGAAGTGTGGAAATCTGTCTCAGAAACCGGGTAAGCGTTCCTTTTCTTCCAAGATATGCTGTTGCGATCTGATCCAGATCATCAAGGTTTTCTGCCTGTCCAATTTTTTCTAAAGCCGCTGTCTCAATTTCTTCAATCCGGCCGATACTGTTTTGCAAAACACCCCCACATGCGCTTAAAAATCCAACTCAACTGAATTCAGTTTTAATTCAAACGGGAACCAGCATGGGCGGCCAGCTGAGAAAAGGCAGCAGGATCAGATACAGCCAGTTCAGCCAGAACCTTTCGATCCAGTTCACTGCCAGCCAGCTTGAGACCGTTCATAAACTTGCTGTAGGACAAGTCATTCATCCGTGCCGCTGCATTAATTCTGACGATCCAGAGTTTTCTGAATTCTCGTTTTCTGACCTTTCTGTCCCGATAGGCATACATCAAGGCTTTATCAACAGAATCCGCAGCTGTCCGGAAAAGCTTGCTTCTTCCTCCCCTGAAGCCTTTTGCAAGCTTCAAAACTTTATTTCTGCGCCGTCTTGCCTTAAACCCTCTTTTGACTCTCATTTTGCCAAACTCCTCATCTCTTCTTTTTAAAACCGTTTTAATTCATCGATTCACTACAAAATCCGACCGTCATGCTATCCATTTGGCAATAAACGTCTGACTTCTTTCATGTTGTCCTTGTCAATCATCTGGTCCAGACGCAAAGAGCGTTTTCGCTTTGTTGTCTTTTTGGTCAAAATATGACTGGCATGGGATTTTCTGAATTTATACTTCCCTGAGCCGGTTTTTTTAAAGCGTTTTGCAGCAGCTCTGCACGTTTTGATTTTCGGCATTTTATCCTTCTCCTGTAATCCATTATCTAAAATATAGATGGTGGTATACAGTCAAAACGCACAATATACCACCATACATTTACCATGTATTATCAAACAGCTGTTATTCTTAAAACGTCAGACTATTTGGGACCCAAAAGCATTGTAATGACACGGCCTTCAAATTTAGGGGTCTGCTCAACCTGTGCAAAATCTTCAGTCAGGGCAATCATCTTTTCCAGAATCGAATTTGCCTGTTCCCTGAGTGTGAATTCCCGTCCCCTGAATACCAGTGTGACCTTAACTTTATCATTTTTGCTGATAAATTTTTCAATGTGTTTGGCCTTGGTCTCAAGGTCATGGTCACTTGTTTTCGGCCGTACTTTTATTTCCTTGATCTGGGTACTCTTCTGTTTGCGTTTGGCCTCCTGCTTTTTTTTGGTCTGCTCATATTTAAACTTTCCAAAATCCATTATTTTGCAGACAGGTGGCTTCGCATCCGGTGAAACCTCAACCAGATCCAGCGAATCCTCACCAGCAATCCGCAAGGCTTCTTCGATCGGCACAATCCCAATCTGCTCTCCATCGGCTCCGATCACGCGAACCTGAGTGGCCCGGATCCCTTTGTTCACATTCGTCTGATCCTGTCTCCCTCGCTTAGATATTCTACACCTCCTGCAACCACATAATTCTATTTTTTATCCACATAATAGACCAAGAATAACCCTGCGATTATAATGTTCTGAACAAAAAATTGCAAGGATTATTTGTATTGGTGTTCAATGCTTTTTCTGATCCAGCGTATAGGTTGCCAGATAACTGTCCTTCCAGTAGGAATTTGTCTCTTTATT
Organism: Desulfobacteraceae bacterium; assembly: GCA_011390435.1. Next base: position 6,347 of record JAABSK010000082.1, read on the forward strand.
AAAAAAATTGTAAAAAAGGTCAAGACTTTCCTGCCGCATAATTCCCGGAACAATGGCAATCTCTTTTTTGGCGTATAATGGTGTCAACTGACCAAGGTCACAGCAGGCAGCCCCGCCCATGGGGTCCTCATAGGCATACACAATATGGCGGATTCCAGCAATCAGAATCGCCCCCAGACACATCAGACAAGGCTCCATCGTCGAATATACAATGGCTGCGTCCGGCTCAAATCCGATATCACATAATTCAAGACTTCTCAGTGCCCGGATCTCAGCATGATCAATCTCGCTGAAGCGGTTGTTTCCGGACACGGTGCCCATGCGGGAGCCTGATGCCACAACACGGTCTTCCTGCCGGATGACGCAGCCTACAGGGAATTCACCTTTTTCATAGGCCGCTCTGGCCTGATCCAGGGCCAGGCGCATAAAATATTCATGATCATGTGGTGCCAATCGTTTTTCTCCGGAAAAATAGAGTTATTTTTTATAACTTTACTCCACTTTTATCAAATTGAATCTGAAAAACCAACCCATGCCCACAAAAGGCCCCCTTTTGCTTTCAAAAATACAGCAAGAGAAACTCAAACAACCGAAGTGCACGATCAATCCGACCGGATGCAGCAACAGGTTCAACATGCATAAAACTTGCGTAATTGTTTCAAATATTGTATGGATTCGACAGTTTATTAAACAGCCAATGCAAATTCAATAGTCAACGGCAATATCATGGAAGCCAAAAAGAAAATACAACTAGCACAAGGGGTTGAGCAGAAAGAACCCTGCCTGAGAGAACGATTTCAACTGAGGGAAAAAAGCTTTATATCGGAATATGGCTCACTCAGCTGCAATGCCACCCGGCGGCGGCCGGAAGAAAATGTCTGCAATATCAGAACGCCGTTTCAAATGGATCGGGACAGCATTGTCTATTCAAACGCCTTTCGGCGGCTGAAACACAAAACCCAGGTGTTTTTATCCCCCCTGGGAGATCACTACCGGACACGCCTGACACACACCCTTGAAGTGGCTGAAATCAGCCGGAATCTGGCCAGGGCAATGCGGTTGAACGAAGATCTGGCCGAAGCCATCGCCCTGGGTCATGATCTGGGACACACCCCTTTTGGTCATGGTGGCGAAACTGCGCTGGTTGAGGTCCATTCACCCCATTTCTCCCATGCCGACCAGAGCCTTCGGGTGGTGGACTCTCTGGAAAACCGGGGAAACGGCCTGAATCTGACCCGGGAAGTCAGGGACGGTATTTTGAAACATTCAAAAGGATTTGGCAATATCATCCCGGCAAAGGCCGGGGAACGGGCGATCACCGTTGAGGGCAGAATTGTCCGGGTGGCGGATATCATGGCCTACCTGAACCATGACCTGGATGACGCATTGCGGGGAAATGTCATCAAACGGGAAGATATTCCTGAAATCTGTACTCGCAAAATCGGAAAAACCCATTCTCAGCGGGCCAGCACCATGATGGAACAGCTGGTGTACAACAGTGGTCCGCAAAACGGCAGATTTATCCTGAACATTGGCAAAGATACCTATCAAGCCATGATCATTTTGAGAAAATTTCTGTACGAGCAAGTATACCGCTCACCAGTTGTTCACAATGAATTCATAAAAGCCAAAAAAGTGATTGCAGGGCTGTATCAGCTTTTTCTGGAAAACCCGGATATTTTGCAGCGCGAGCTTGAAAAAATGGAAATGGCACCGTGGGAATCCACTAAAAATTCATTAAAGCGAGCTGCCTGTGATGTTGTGGCCAGCATGACCGATCGCTACGCACTCAGCCTTTACACCAGAACATTCTTTCCCAAACCACTGGTTTAAATGGTTTTTTAAATGACACAACACCTGTTTACTTCCCTGGCACAATTGTACGAGCAGATGGACCAGGCCTGGGCCTGCGCAGCAGATGCCCATGGATTCAAATGCAATGGCTGCAGCGACAATTGCTGTACCTCGCTGTTTTTTCACCACACCTTTGTGGAAAAAGCCTACTTTCTTCATGGATTTCAATGTCTTGAGCCTGAAAAACAAAACCGCTTGATTTTACGCGCCGAAACCTATTGCAGCCGCATGCTTGCCCAGCAAACCAGGGCCAGAAGTCTTAAACCGATGTGTCCGGCAAATGAAGAGGGCCTGTGCCTGCTCTATCCGTTCAGACCCATGATCTGCAGGCTTCATGGCCTGCCCCATGAGCTGTCTCGACCGGGCGGCCGTACTCTCCATGGTCCGGGATGTGCAGCAGGAAACTTTGATGACACCCATTCCATCCCCTTTGACCGAACCCCTTTTTATCAGCAGATGGCACAGATCGAGCTCGAATACCGGCGCCGTTTTCATTTAAATGAAAAAATAAAACAGACCATTGCCCAGATGATTTCATCTGCCGCATCCCGTTCCGGGGATGCAGCGATCAAACATTGACACAGGAGGCCCATGAATACACCTGAAAAGAAAATCGTGACCATTGGAGGCGGCAGCGGTCAGTTTGCCCTGCTTTCCGGGCTTCGGGATCTTGAAAATATTGCCATTACCGCCATTGTGTCCATGGTGGATTCCGGTGGCAGCACAGGGCGACTGAGAGATGAACTCGGCATTCTTCCGCCGGGTGATGTTTTAAAATGTATCCTGGCGTTGTCACCTTACCAGCAGGCCTGCCGATCGATCCTGCAAAAGCGCTTCAAAAAAGACCGGCGGCTCTCTGGACACAGTGCCGGCAACATGCTGCTGACCATGCTGTCCCGATATACCGGTAATTTTCCTGCAGGCGTGGCTGCACTGGCGGAAATCCTTGAAGTGGATGGCAATATCCTGCCGGTCACAGTGGACCGGGCCACACTGGTGGCGGAACTGACCGACGGCAGCAGAATCTATGGAGAAGAAGCCATTGATCTTCCACGGGGAACCCAGCGCGAACAGATCAAGGATGTTTTTCTGGTACCTCATCACCATGCAGCCATTTCAGTCTATCCACCGGTTCTGGATGCCATCAGTCAGGCTGATTATATTTTTATCGGTCCCGGGGACCTGTTTACCAGCATTATCCCCAACCTGATCGTGCCGGGTGTTCAAGAAGCCCTTCAAAAAACACCGGCAAAAATCTACTTCATTATCAATATCATGACAAAATTCGGTGAAACCCATAATTACTCAGGAAAAGATTTTGTCATCACACTGGAAAAACGCCTGAACCGCAAGTTAGACGGCTTGATCGCCAATAAAACCACTCCGTCACAACAGGTTCTGGCCATTTACCGGGAACAGAAATCAGACTTTGTGCATCTGGATGCAGCAGATCCGTTCTGGGAACAACGAGACGTTTACCTGAGCGATATCCTGGATGGCAATGCACTCATTGTCCGGCATGATCCGGCAAAGCTGACACAAACGATCAGCCAGATCATTCACGCCCCATAACCACAGTTGGCGTTCACACCCTCATCCGTTGTTCAGCACTCCCGGCGGCATGGGCGGTACGGGTTCACCACCAAGGACATACCCGCCGTCAAGCCGCAGTACGCTTCCGGTCATATACGGTGCATCGGTGATAACAAACAGACAGGCACGGACAGCGTCATCTATGGTACCGGTCCGTTTTAACAGAATATGATCTATCAGTGCTGCTTTTTCCCTGTCCGTCAAAACAGTTTCCCATCCACGGGTTTTCTGGGCATGCCGGGTTTCAAAAATCCCCAGCATGATCTCATTGACACGGATGCAGGGCGCCCCCATTCTGGCCCAGGTTTCGGTCAAAGATGAAACACCCCGGTTTGCCAATGCATACCCGTCATTAAAAAGTGCTGCAGCCGGACCGCTTCGGCCCACAATACCGGCAATGGAGGAGATATTGACCACACACGCCTGTTCAGCCTTCTGCAGCAGCGGCAGCAGGCAATGAAACACCCAGCGCTTGGCTTTCAAGGTGGTTGCCATCTCAAGCTCCCACTGATCCTCAACATACTCACCATGCACGGCCGGCCATCCTCCCCGTTCAATATTATTGATTAAAATATCCAGATGACCATGGGTCGCTTCTATGGTCCGGGCAAGGGCCTGAATATCGGTTATTTTTCTCAGGTCTGTATCAACAATGGTATACTGTGCCCCGGAAGCTGCAAAATCATTTTCCATCCGCTCAAAGTCATCTTCCCAGTCATGGCGTGTCAGTACCAGGCAGGCACCGGCTTTTCCCAGTGCCAGGGCAATTCCTTTTCCGATGCCCTTGACCGCTCCAAGCACCAGTGCTGTTTTTCCTTTAATTTCCATACCGGTCACACTGCGCT
>JAABSK010000083.1 GCA_011390435.1 Desulfobacteraceae bacterium
TCACCGGCGGCGGCGGTGACGGGGTCAAGCATGGAGATCTGGATACCTCCCTGGTCAACCCCAGCCGGACCCTGGATGTACACATGGGAACAGATGGAAAGAACTTTACCTGTACCCGATGTCATACCACCGTAGAACATAACATTGCCGGCCGCATCTATACCAACCCGGCTGTTTCCACCCGGAAAAGCCTGCTGGAAGACGACCTGGCGCCAAAAATCACCTGTGTCTCCTGCCACGGCAGTGAACCGCACAAGGCCAGCGATGCCAAAATGAATGATCATACAGATGTCGTTTCCTGCCAGGCATGCCATATCCCTGAATTTGCCCGGGTCAATCCCACAAAAATGTGGTGGGACTGGTCAAAAGCAGGAAAATTCAAGGATGGAAAGCCCTACGAAGAAAAAGGCCCCTTTGGAAAACCCGTGTACAAATCCATCAAAGGTGAGTTTATATGGGAAAAAAATGTGGTACCTGAATATTTCTGGTTTAACGGTTCTTTGAGCAGTGTTACCGCAGATGATGTCATTGATCCGACCCAGATCATCAAGGTGAACCACCCGGTGGGCAGCAAGGAGGATCCTGAGGCCAGAATCTTTCCGTTCAAAATTCACCGGGGAAAACAACCCTATGATAAGATCAACAAAAAACTTGTGGCACCGCTGCTTTCCGGGAAAAATGGGTACTGGACGACCTTTGATATGAACCAGGCCATTGCACTGGGGAACAAAACCCTTGGCATTGCGTATTCCGGAGAGTTTGACTATGTGGAGACCACTTCAGCTTTTCCCATCACCCACATGGTTGCCCCCAAGGAAAATGCCCTGTCCTGTAACGCCTGTCATGTCCGGGAAAACTCCAGACTTGCCGGAATTTCACAGGTGTATATGCCGGGACGGGATAAATTCTCAATTGTGGATACCATTGGATGGGGGTCTGTGTTTGCGGCATTGATCGGCGTTCTGCTGCATGGACTGGGCAGGTTTTTTGTCCGGAACGGCAAGGAGGAATAAATGAGCGATAAAAAAACCATAAAGATATATCTATACACCCGTTTTGAACGCCTCTGGCACTGGATGCAGGCCCTGATGGTTATCTGTCTGATCGTTACCGGACTTGAAATCCATGGCACTTACACCTTGATGGGATTTGAGCAGGCTGTCAACTTCCATAACATCGTGGGGCTGACCTGGCTGGTGATGTTCGCGTTTTTTGTCTTCTGGCTGATCATCACCGGAGAGTGGAGACAATATATCCCCACCACTAAAAAACTGCTCCTGGTGGTTCGTTATTATATCTGGGATATTTTCAAGGGAAAACCCCATCCCATTCAAAAATCCAAAGGTGCAAAACACAATCCGCTGCAGCGCCTGGCCTATCTGGGCATCTCTGCAATGCTTCTGCCCATACAGATGGTCACCGGCCTTTTATACTATCTGTACAATGATATTCCTTCGTTTTTTTCCCTGCCGCTGGTGGCCATGATACACACCCTGGTGGCCCTGTTCCTGCTGAATTTTCTGATTGTCCATCTGTATATGACCACTACCGGCCATTCACTTTTGGGCCATATTTCCGGCATGATCACCGGCTGGGAGGAGGTTTACGAGACCACCCGCATTGACGACTGGGAGATCAAAGCCACCCGCAAAAAATGATTCTCTTTACAGGCAACAGCCGTTTTTTGGGCTGTTGCCTGTGCCTCCCGCCTGAAGTTTAGTACTCCTAACTTTATTATTCGCATCGCAACTTATGTACCAGATATCTGAAACATTCCTGTTTCGGGTGTCCCACAATAACCGCTCTACTCCCTGTCGACAGACGTGAGTTCGGGTGCGGATTCTCGTAAAACCTCCTTGCCATACGCCGTAAAATCATTTAATGTTCCTGTATCTGACAGTCCGACAGGAAACATTGATTTCCTTTTCACCGATGGTATACTAATTGCTAACTTTTACCATAAATTATCAGAGGAACACTGTTTAATACAACCCAATCAACACCATAGCAATGGAGGCATTTATGGATCCGGTTTTTCTATCGCGTTTGCAATTTGCTGCAGCAACCATGTTCCATTTTCTGTTTGTCCCTTTAACCCTTGGTATCTCTATTTTAGTCGCCTACATGGAAACCCGGTATGTCCAGACCCGCGACGAGGTGTACTTGAAAATGACCAAGTTCTGGGGAAAGCTTTTTCTGATCAACTTCGCTCTGGGTGTGGTTACCGGGATCACCCTTGAATTTCAGTTCGGAACCAACTGGTCGCGATACTCAGAATATGTAGGGGATATTTTTGGTTCACTGCTTGCCATTGAAGCATCGGTTGCCTTTTTCCTGGAATCCACATTTATCGGAATCTGGATTTTCGGATGGAAAAAGCTGTCAGCCAAGGCCCATGCCACTGTCATGTGGCTTGTTGCCATTGCAGGCAATCTTTCCGGCGTCTTTATCCTTTCGGCAAACGGATTTATGCAGAACCCGGTCGGATATGCCATCCAGAACGGTCGCGCCGAACTCACCGATTTTTTTGCTGTTCTGTTCAACTACCACGGCATTCTGGAAATGTTTCATGTCCTGCCGTCCGGTATGCTTCTGTCCGCTTTTTTCATCATGGGCATCTCTGCATATCATCTGTTGAAAAAACAGCATGTAGAAGTGTTTACACGCTCATTTAAAATGGCATTGATCGCAGGCCTGATCTCTTCGATTGTTGTGGCGGTTGTCGGCGATCTTCATGGCACCAATGTCGCAGCAAAACAGCCTGCAAAACTGGCAGCCATGGAAGCCCACTGGGATACGCAAACCCGTGCCCCCCTCATCCTGTTCGCCATTCCAGATGAAAAAAATGAACGAAACCGTATTGAAATCGGTAAAATTCCCGGCATCCTGAGCTTTCTCGGGTTTCACGATTTCAATGCTGAGGTTGTGGGTCTTCGAGACATTCCACAAGAGGATCGACCTCCAGTCTGGCCGGTTTTCATCGGTTTCAGAACCATGGTGGGTCTTGGCACACTGATGATCCTCCTGACGGTTTACGGATGGTTCAGACGCAACAAGCTCATGGAAAGTCCGGGATTTCTCAAAGTGATGCTCTATTCCATCCCCCTGCCCTACATCGCCATGGAAATGGGATGGATTGTCGCTGAAGTCGGGCGCCAGCCCTGGATTGTCTACGGCCTCTTACGAACGAGTGATGCTGTGTCTCCCATTGCCGGAACCCAGGTAATGGTTTCGCTTGTCGGTTTTATCGCAGTCTATGGAATGCTGGGGGCAATCGCGTTTTACCTGATTGCAAAATATGCAAAAAAAGGCCCTGAGGCCATAACACACTAAGCAAAGACAGGAGTGATACACATATGGAACTTCAATCGATCTGGTTTTTTTTGTGGGGACTTTTGTGGGCAGTCTTTTTTATCACAGACGGGTTTGATTTTGGCGTGGGTACCTTGTATCCGTTCCTGGGGAAAACCGATGAAGACAAACGGGTCATGATCAATTCCATCGGGCCTGTATGGGATGGCAACGAGGTATGGCTGATCACAGCAGGCGGCGTTACTTTTGCGGCCTTCCCCCAGGTATACGCCACCATGTTTTCGTCATTGTATACACCGCTGATGCTGATCCTGTTCGCCCTTATTTTCCGCGGCGTTGCCTTTGAATTCCGCGGGAAAATTGAAAGTGCCGGCTGGCGAAAGCTGTGGGACACGTTCATCTTTATCGGCAGCTTTGTGCCGGCGCTTCTGTTCGGGGTGGCGTTTGCCAATATTTTCCAGGGCATTCCCTTTGACAGCAATGGCGTCTATCACGGCAACACATTAAAGCTGCTCAATCCCTACGGCCTTTTAGGGGGCCTGCTGTTTGTTTTACTTTTCCTTCAGCACGGTGCCAACTGGCTGAATATGAAAACCTCTGGAGATCTGCAGAAACGATCCATCGCAGCTGCTAAAAAAATATGGGTGCTGCTGGTGCCTGTGGCGGTCATTTTTATCGCTGCCAGCTGGTTTGCCACAGATCTGTATGCCAATTACCTGAAAGCCCCTGTGTTGTTCCTGGTAATCTTACTGACAGTTGTTGCAGTGTTTGCCACGCGGATCTTCATTGCAAAAAACCTTTTTTTCATGGCATGGGCAGCATCTGCCCTGACTATTATCGGTGCGACGTTTTTCGGAATCATCGGCTTGTTCCCGAGACTGTTTCCGTCGAGTATCAATCCGGATTTTTCCCTGACAGCCTTTAATGCGTCTTCCAGCCCGTTGACGCTGAAAATTATGCTGGGTGTTGTTCTTGTCTTCATCCCCATTGTCATCGGATACCAGGCCTGGGCATATTTTTTGTTTAGAGGTCCGGTAACCCAGGATGACCTGGATATGGATGAAGCCTATTAACCACCTGACATCAACCTTTAATATTAACCCTTAACAAAAAGGAGATACACATGGACAGATATGTCTGCGGACCTTGCGGTTATGTTTACGACCCGGCAGATGGTGATCCGGACAGTGGGATCGATCCGGGAACCCGTTTTGAAGACCTTCCAGATGACTGGACCTGCCCCATCTGTGGTGCGTCAAAAGACGAGTTTGAAAAAGAATAATGAACCTGTTGGCCAGGCAGGTCCTGACATCCTGCCTGGCCACCCCCCTTTTCCGTGCTCGCATCTGACCGGCACCCTGAAGTTTTCTTCCTGCTGGCTTGACTTGGCCCGCTGAAAATGCCTATTATATTTTAAATCAAATTCAGTTCCTGAGATGTGTTTTTCAATTTCCTGAAAATCTGAACCGCCCGTTTTGATAAAAATCTTCATCTTTTTTAGGGAGGTGACACAATGAGTGATTTTTTAAGGAATTTAAGAAGTTCGCATAAAAATGATAAGACAGATCGCAAAAAACATCCAGCAAGAAACATGGATGGCCATTACTACCCCAAGGAAGACAGAAGGGTTTTGATGGACCGGCGGACAAGGGCCTTTAGCGATCACCAGCCGGGGAACACAGATGGAATGGGAAATGTTCTCGAAGATCTGCTGCCACAAATGGCAGACAATACATCAAAAATAACCGAGTGTCTTGACAGGATCGTGGATCAGAATGAACGGCTTTTAAACGCCAGACTTCAGCAGATTGAAGTGGTCACCAAATTTTTTGACAACCTGAACAAGGTGTTTACAAATGAATTGCCAGCCCAATCCCAGTCAGAGCCCCGAACCAGGGCAGCGGATTATTCAGTGAGCGGACAATACACCAAAGCTGATATTCTCGAACTAATCCGCCAGATGCGGGAAAAAGGGTCAACCTTTTCAGTCATTGCCCAACACCTGGTCGATCTGGGCATTCCCACTTTTTCAGGCAGAGGGCACTGGCACGCGCAGACCATCCACCGTCTGTGCAAGTAACACCGCCATCATTGCCAGCATTGGTGGACCACCTGCCCGGAAAACAGTTTCATCTTTTCCAAGGAGACGCTTCACATGTCTGCAAAGCTTGATCTGGTCATCATCGGGTCTGGTCCGGGCGGCATTGCTGCCGGAATTCTGGCCAAAAAAAACGACACCTCTTTTCTGATGATCGAAAAGGGACGGCGCACCATGCAGGGCATCATTGACACATACCCAAAAGGCAAAAAAGTCTATCCAACCATTCCCAGAAATTATCATGACCCCTTTCCCGTACTCGAAATCAAACCGCCGGATGAAAAAATATCTGTGGAAGAGTATGTGGCCCAGGCCGAAGCTGTTGTCAAAAAAAACAGTCTGAACATCTGCTTTAATGAAGAATTTAAGGCGATAGAGGGACAATACCCGAACTATATCGTCAAGACCGACAAAAACGCTTATGTTACATCCAATATCCTGCTTTCGTTCGGCAGCAACATCCCAAACGATCTGGGAATTTACGGTGAAGCCAGGACCGTGGCCCGCAATATTGAAAACGGAGAAGACTATATCGGCATCAATGTGCTGGTGATCGGCGGTGGAAATGCCGCAGCTGATGTTGTTGCATCCCTTTCCAAAATCAAGCGGGAGGCAAAGGATGATGCCACCTGTGTTTACTGGGCACACATGAAAGAAACCTTTGAGATCAACAAAGACACCGCCCGGGATCTTGGTGAGGAAATCCTTCTGGGCGGCCATATCAAGATCCTCCAGAAAGCCGTCCCAAAAATCGGAGAAGTCGATGCTGATGGAATCGACCGTCTCTATCTCCACCAGACCACGTCATCCAGCTCTGGAAATGATCTGTATTTTTATCAGGGAATGAGTTTTCCCATGAAAAACGTGATCGCCTGTATCGGCACACATGGCCCGGCTGCCATATTTGACGCCCTTGACCTGCAGCAGATCACCTGTGCGGGCAATATCTGTAAAATTGCAAAAGAAGGCGAACGCTTATTGATGCTCAGTGAGCACCTTGAAACCAGCAAGCCGGGAATTTATGCCATTGGCGGTGCCATCAGTCCCTCATACATGCAAATTGGAGCCAACGGTATTATTCAGGAAAAAAAACACTCAAACCTGATTTATACCGCGGTTCTGGATGCCAGAACCGTGATGGCCAAAATTGGCAGATCAGAATCTTTTCATGCATCAGCGCTGTGTGGTCAATAAGGTATCTTGAAAAAGATATCACATTGTGGTATTCATCGATATTTAATGCAAACAGATTTGAGAAGATACAATGATTACCGTCCCTGGAACGCTGCCGCAGAATTTACCTTTTCCTGAACTGCCGGGTTTTATAAGCCCTGAAGAAAAAGAAGAATATCAACAGCAAATCAAGCAGCGCCTGATCAAGGAAAATGCGGTCCTGATCGCCCATTATTACACAGACACCGCGGTCCAGTCTCTGGCCGAACAAACCGGTGGTTTTGTTGGCGATTCACTTGAAATGGCCCGGTTCGGACGAGACCACAAGGCAGAGACACTGGTGATCGCCGGCGTAAAATTTATGGGAGAAAGTGCCAAAATCCTCACCCCGGACAAGCGGGTGCTCATGCCGACACTTGAAGCCACCTGCTCGCTTGACATCAGTTGTCCGGAAAAAGAGTTCACTGAGTTTTGCACAGCTCATCCCGATCGAACCGTGGTTGTGTATGCCAACACTTCAGCTGCGGTCAAAGCCCGGGCTGACTGGGTGGTGACATCCAGCATTGCAGTCAAAGTGGTCGCCTTTCTGGCGGAAGAGGGCCAGAAAATCATCTGGGCTCCGGATCACCATTTGGGACGGTATGTTCAAAGGGATACCGGTGCAGATATGATCTCCTGGCAGGGGAATTGTGTGGTTCATGATGAATTTAAATATGAAGAATTGATGGCGTTGAAAAAAACAAACCCGGATGCCGCTGTCTTTGTCCATCCAGAATCTCCGGAACCGGTAATCGATCTGGCAGATTTTGTGGGATCCACTTCCCAGATCATCAATGCATGCAGAACTTCAAACAAAAAACGGTTCATCGTGGCCACAGACAAGGGCATTTTTTTTAAAATGCAGCAGGCTGTGCCAGACAAGGAACTGATGATTGCACCCACATCCAGTGAAACTGCCACCTGTCGGAGCTGCGCCAGATGTCCATGGATGCAGCTCAACGATCTTAAAAGAGTATCTGAAGTATTTGACACCTCCGGCAATGAGGTTCTTGTCGATCAGAACATTATCAAAAAGGCACTGGTTCCTTTAAATAAAATGTTTGCGTTCATGAATTCCTGACACTGGTCAAGATTCCATTGCCCGATTCTTTTCCGGTCATACTTTCAATTTCTACCTTGATGATTACGATGTTTTCTAAAGCATTTTCTGCATATTCATGCCCGTGCTCTGAATAATGACGCATGATGATATCAAGGGCTTTTTGTTTTGAAACCGGATCATTGATAAAAGAGGCAGATCCATACCCGATCACACTACAGTACTTCATTCCCCAGCCACAGGCGTTGTCTGATTTCAGGATGAAATGATCCAGATCAAATTCAAAGCAGACTGCCATGTTTTTCTTCAAAATATCAATTTTCTTCCCCTCCCGGGCACTATGGAAATACAAGGTGTTGTCATCATAGCCAAAGCAGAGCGGAACGACATACGGCTGCTGATCATAAACCATTCCCAGTCTGCATACCTGCGACCGGCTAATGATTGCGTCAATCGCACCTCTATCGCATATTTCCTTTTCCTTACGTCTCATTTTGATTTGCTGGAACAATCGATTTCAATGGTGGTTTCAGTTGTTTTTTTTCAATCCCCTGTGAAGGATCTGGAAGGCGGTTCTCAGGGTTGATTTGACAAAATCCTTGTTGTCGTCGAGCAGACGTTTGGAGCCCACCCACAATACAATGCCGGAGTAAGAAGCCCAGAGAATGTCAGCCAGTGCGACCGGATGTTCGTCAATGAAAATGCCCTGCTCGATTCCCTGGCGGATGACATCGACAATGGCGCGGTGCGAAAGCGTGGAATAGGTAGTGATCTGTTCTAAAACTTCTTCAGAAAGATTTTTAAGGGTTTCGCCGGATTGAAGATGAAACAGGTTGATCAGAATATTGGAATCATAATCATACATCTCAATAAACACCTCCATGAAGCGCTCAACCTTTTCTTCAATCGTGATATCCAACTCCACTGCTTTTTGGATTTCCTTGACCAGGTGTTTTAAAATTTCAATGGACAATGAGGTATGAAGCTCTTCTTTGTTTTTAAAATACAGGTAAAGCGTTCCTGGGCTCAACTCTGCCTGGGAAGCGATTTCCTCCATTGTTGCACTGTTGAATCCTTTTTTGGAAAACACGTTTCGAGCAGCCTCAAGAATTTCACTTTTGCGCTGTTCTTTTTCCCTTTGTTTCCGTTCATATATTCCCATATTTTCCTCGTTATTTTTTGAATCTGATTTATTAAAAAAATATATGAGTCGTTTTTATAAGAAAACCATACAAATCGCAAGCAAAAGATCACTTTATTTCATGCAGCAGCAAAACAGACACAGCTGACGGAGAAGAAAACAGCAGATTAGTTTGACGAAAACTTACGCATACTGATGTTGAGCAGAATACCAAAGCCCACCATGTTCGTGATCACAGAAGACCCGCCATAAGATACCATGGGCAGGGGCACCCCAACAACAGGCATCAGCCCCATCACCATTCCCACATTGATAAAAATCTGCCAGAATATCATGATGGTGACACCAAATGCCAGAATGGAACCAAACATGTTCCGGCAGTTATAAGAGATGTTCAAGCCCCAGAACAGAAGAAAAACATACAGCATCAGCAGGATGCTGCACCCCACAAGCCCCCATTCCTCCGCCAGGACGGAAACAATGAAATCTGTATGCTGTTCAGGCAGAAACGACAGTGCGTTCTGGGTTCCTTTTAAAAAACCTTTTCCGGTCAGCATGCCAGATCCAATGGCAATTTTGGACTGGATAATATGATACCCGGCGCCCAGCGGGTCCCGGTCCGGGTTTAAAAAGGTAAGTATCCGTGATTTCTGATAATCTTTCAGAACAAACCACACCAGGGGGCCGGCAGCAAGTCCGGCAGCGATCAGTGAATAAAAAACCCGGCGCTCCACCTTGACGAACAGGGTGATGGATGCAGCAATCAACAGCAGCAAAAGACCGCTGCCAAGGTCAGGCTGGACAACGATCAGCATAAAAGGGATGGCACAAAAACCAATGGGTTTGATCAGTTTTCTGAAATTCAAACCGGTCTGGCATACAGATGAGGCATACATGGATGAAAGGCTGATAATCAACGCGATCTTCATCAGCTCGGATGGCTGAACCCGTATGAATCCGACAGCGATCCAGCGCCTGGAACCGCCACCGATCTGTCCGAACAGCAGCACACAGACCAGAAGGCCGACACAGAAAAGATAGATAAACAGGCTTAACTTGTCCAGGTCTCTGAAATCAATCATTGTAATGATCATCATGATCACAAACCCGGTCCCCATCCAGATGATCTGTTTTTTAAACAGGACAGAGATGGTTTCACCATTCTGGAGACCTGCACTGAGTGCGCTGTAAAGAATGACAAGGCCCACCGAGCTGATCAGCAGAATCAGAATTACAAACCCCCAGTCAAAATTTTCGATTAATCTCCGGTCAAACATTTATTCACCTGCAGAAGATCGATTGGTTAAGGTGTTTTGCAGATATTGTTCAATGAGTTTTCCTGCAATCGGTGCTGCTGTGGATGATCCGTGCTCACCATGCTCGATGATGACCGACACCGCAATAACCGGCTGCTGTGACGGCGCATATGCAACAAACCAGGCGTGATCTCTGAGCGTGTGTATCAATGTCTCTTGATCAATGGTTTCCCCGCTTTTGATGGAAAACACCTGTGCGGTTCCGGTTTTTCCGGAAATATCAAACTGTTTGGACTTGATCCTGCGCGCTGTTCCATGCGAGCCCTGCACAACATTGAACAGCCCTTCCTGAATCATCTGCAGCGTTTCCGGACTGGCTGGCAGCCTGCCGTTAACTTCCGGTGGCAGAGCTTCAATAACGTTTCCATTGCTGTCGGTAATCGCCGTCAGTATTCGTGGCCGGTATAATGTGCCCCCGTTTCCAATAGCAGCCACAAAAACAGCCATCTGCA
>JAABSK010000084.1 GCA_011390435.1 Desulfobacteraceae bacterium
CATTGAATATGTTTTCACATCTGCGACGATTCTGAGAAAACACCCCGGTCGACTGAACATCCAGCCCAGTATTCTGGGGATTGTCCTTGCGATCAGAAGCGGGTCAAACCTGACATGCGCTGCCGGATACGGCTTGATCCTGATCTTCTGAATGTTCAGGGCTTCTGACGGGGTGATTTTCTTGAAATTCACCGTGCGAAAAGGGGTTAAGGCAGAAAGTCTGCTGGCCGTTTCTGAAGAGGCATAGACAGGCGTTTGAGCGCCGTTTAAAAGAAAGGGAATGTCTGCGCTGTGATCAAAATGCCCATGGGTCAGCAGCAGGGCATCGACCCGGTCAAGATCGTCCGGGCGAATGCGCAGAAGCCTTCTGTTTCGGGTCACGTAGGGGTCCAGCGCGATTTTGCACCCATCTGCTTCTATCACCAGTGATGCGGTGCCATACCAGGTGATCTGCATGTGATCGGCCTCCATTATATGGGTTCCATCCCTGAACTGAATCGATACCGCCTATTTACTGCCCGCACCATCCATGCGTCAAGCAGAAAGTCAACGGATGACACCGTTTTTATTATGGGGGAAAACGAGTTTTTTCTTGACAGGGGTTCCTGGTTTTAAATATAGTCGATGGGCTGTATTTGGGATATTATAATACTGTAACATATTAATATGATTACACATTACAAGGAGATCAGCACAATGAAACAGATCACGGCCCTGGTTTTTTTAATGTTTGGTCTGACCCTTGCCGTAAATTTTCCGGCAAGCGCAAAAACAGAACTGAGATATGCCAACTTTTTCCCGCCCACCCACATTCAGAGCCAGCTGGCAGAATCCTGGTGCCAGGAAGTGGAAAAAAGAACCAATGGCGAAGTTTCTGTGAAGTACTTTCCTGCCCAGGCCCTGTCAAAGGCCCCCCAGACCTATGACGATGTCATGAACGGCATTGCGGATATCGGCATGACTGCGCTGGCCTACTCCCGGGGCAGATTTCCCGTGGGCCAGGCCATTGATCTGCCCATGGGCTACTCTTCCGGCATTCAGGCAACCACCGTCGCCAATGCCGTCCTGAACAAATTCAATCCGGATGAATTCAAAGACACGCAGATCATGTTTCTCCACGCCCATGGTCCCGGCCTGATCCACACTACAGATAAAAAAGTGGCATCCATGGAGGATATCAAAGGGCTTAAAATCCGGACAACCGGTGCCAGCAGCCTGGTAATCAAGGCCCTTGGCGGTTCTGCCGTTGGAAAACACATGAACGAATCCTACCAGCTGCTGCAAAAAGGGGTGGTGGACGGTTCGCTCCATCCGCTGGAGTCCAACAAAGGGTGGAAGCTGGGTGAAGTGGTCAACTATGTGACAGAAAGTTATGGTGTTGCCTATACCACTGCATTTGCCGTTTTCATGAACAAAGCCAAATGGGACAGCCTGTCACCTGCCAACCAGAAAATCATCGCCCAGATCAATATGGAATGGGCTCCAAAACACGGCCAGGCATGGGATGACTCTGACAAGGAAGGGATCGCCTTTTTCACCTCAAAAGGCGGTGAATTCGTTTCCCTGTCAGAATCGGAAACCCTTCGATGGCAGGAAGCCATGACACCGGTGATCAATGAATATATTGAAAAAGCCTCCCAGGCTGGCATAGACGGGAAAGCCGTGGTGGATTTCATCCGGTCCAGCATGTAACACAATGACAACGTTTTCCAAAATAGTGGATACGGTTTCAGGGCTGCTCAAGTTCATTGGCGCAGCAGCCCTGACCGGTCTGATGCTGCTGACGGTTGTGGATGTCATTGGCCGGTATTTCCGTCATCCCATTCTGGGATCTGTGGAAATCACCGGGTTTCTGGCGGTGATTGTGGTGGCAGCAGCCCTGCCCTGTACCTATAAAGCCCAGGGCCATGTTGGTGTGGAAATCCTGGTCCGCATGCTGTCAAAAAAAACCCAGCACCGCCTGGATCTGATCACCCGCTTTCTGAGTCTTGTCCTGTTTTCCCTGATTGCCTGGCAGATGATTGTGTATGCCGGACACATGCGCGCTTCAGGTGAAGTGTCCATGAACCTTGAATTTCCCACATATCTCATTATCTATCTTCTGGCAGCCAGCCTGATCGCATTTTGCATCACCATTCTGGAATCGATTTTTAACACCCTCAAAGAATTGAAACACAAATGAGCCCCACCCTGATCGGTATTATCGGTACCCTTTCCATGATTCTCCTTTTCCTGACCCGCATGCCTGTGGCCTTTGTCATGGCTGTTGTGGGATTTGTGGGGTTCAGCACCCTGACCACCTATTCTGCCGGACTGGCCCTTCTGCCGAGAAATATCTTTGAGGTGTTCAACTCCTATGACCTGACCACCATCCCGTTGTTTATTCTCATGGGCCAGCTGGGGTTCAACTCCGGAATCAGCAAACGGCTGTACAATGCCGGATACAAATTCATGGGCAGCACCCGGGGCGGTCTGGCCATGGCAACGGTATCTGCCTGCACAGCCTTTGGCGCGGTCTGCGGCTCAAGCCCGGCCACAGCAGCCACCATGGCCACTGTGGGTCTGCCGGAAATGAAACGCTATAAATACAATGATGAACTGGCCACCGGATCTGTGGCATCCGGCGGCGGCATCGGTATGATCATGCCGCCGAGTGTGGTGCTGATCATTTACGGAATCCTGACCGAGCAGTCCATTGGTGAGCTTTTTGTGGCCGGCATCTTTCCCGCCCTTCTGGTGACGCTGCTGTTCATTGTCTCCATCTATATCCGGTGCACCATCTCACCGGACCAGGGCCCGAAAGGTGAATCCTTTTCCTGGAAAGAGAAATTCAAAGCCCTGCTGGGCCTGGGCGAAACCCTGGCAGTGTTCACCCTGGTCATCGGCGGTATCTTCCAGGGATTTTTCACCCCGACAGAAGCAGCCGCTGTCGGTGCCTTTGGCGTCCTGCTCATCGCGGTTGTCCGGCGGCAGATCACCTGGGCCGGGTTTGTCAACTCATTGATGGAAACCTTGAAAACATCCTGCATGGTGATGATGCTCATTGCCGGAGCGGTGATTTTCGGAAAATTTCTGGCCATCACCCGGATCCCGTTTGAAATTGCAGGGTGGATCAACGCTCTGGATATGGCCCCTTATCTGGTGATGGCGGTGATCATACTGATTTATTTTTTCGGAGGGTGCTTCATGGATGCCCTGGCCTTTGTCACTCTGACAGTTCCCATCTTTTTTCCGGTGGTTCAGGAACTGGGCTATGATCCCATATGGTTTGGGATTATCATTGTCATGGTGACGGAAATGGGTGTGATCACTCCGCCGGTGGGCATCAATGTCTATGTTGTCTATGGCGTGGCAAAAAACATTTTTAAAGAGGAAATCCCCCTGGAAAAGATCTTCAAGGGAATTTTCCCCTTTCTTCTGGCGGTCATCGCCGGTATCATTATCTTAATTCTGTTTCCGCAAATCATCCTGTTCCTGCCGAACCTGATGTACTCCTGACCGCCTGAAAAACCGCCCTTCAGCGATCAGGAATCCTCCACCATGGCAATCAGGCGGGAATCTTCCAGAGCGGCTGTCCGATGTTCTGCTGATTTCAGGTATTCCGGATCTGTGGCCATTTTCATGAATTTTTCCATGGACGGATACCGCACCAGCAGCACCTGATCCCATTTTTCCTCAGGCGGCGCAATGATTCCGGCATAAACCTTTCCCATCCAGATCGGGTTTCCACCCACGGATTTGACATGATGAAACGCTTCTTTTGCATACCGGGCATAGGCTTGCGCACCCGTAATGCCGGTTTTTCCGTCCGGATAGACTGCATCCTGCCGGAACTTCAAAAGATTGAGCATCACCACGGGAACATCCGCAGGAATCGTTTTCAGGGCTGTTTTCAATTGTTCAGCTTCAGGATGGATCGATGCCATTTTTCGTTTCTCCTTTTCAAGGGGTGAGGGGTTCTTGATCCGGCCGGAATCTTCACCCGTCCGGACCGGCAGTTTGGCTTGTTTATTTAAAAAACCCCAGCAGGGCATGAAGATTGGTTAGCGGATGGGGGGGACACCCCGGTATGAAAAGGTCCACCGGCAGAATCTGATCCAGCCCCTCGGTAATTTCAGGGCTTCCGTAGAACGGCCCGCCAGTGAGTGTGCAGCTGCCCACGGCAATCACCACCTTGGGTTCTGGGACCGCTTCCCAGGTCTGAAGCAGGGCAGCCTTCATGTTTCTGGACACCGGACCGGTTACGACAATGCCATCGGCATGACGGGGCGAGGCCACAAAATTGATGCCAAACCGTGCCAGATCAAAAAAAGGGGTTGCCAGTACATTCAGGTCTGCTTCACAGGCGTTGCACCCGGCAGCAGAAACCTGGCGGAGCTGCAGTGACCGGCCGAACAGTTTTTTAAAATGCTGGCGCGCATGCCCGGCAAGATCCGGAAGATCGCCTGCCGTCACCAGGTGCTCTTTTTGGGCCACTCCCATTTCAAAATCTGACGAAAACCTGACAAACTTCCGGTCTGAAAGCTGTTCACAGGTACCACAAAAAACACAGCGGCCCAGATCGATTGTTTTGTGCCGGGCATCAATGGCATTCTGGGGACAGGCATCCGCGCACATCTGTGCCATATCATCCGGCGCGTCCGGTACAATAACCGGTTTTCCGCGATAACGTTCAAATATGGCCGGTTTTTCACCAGGATAGCTGCAGGTTCTGTATCCCTGCTCAAATCTGTTTTTCAGTACATTGAACATCGTATCTGCTCTCTTTTCATGGGTGATGGATCAAAGATCAAATCCGCAATAGGAAAGATTAAAACTTTTATTGTTCAAGGGAAAATCCGATATCCCTGTGTTGCGCAAGGCCATGGCAAGGCCGTTCCAGTTGTGAAAGGAAGGATCCTTGATCTTGTAGCGCATGATTTTTGAGTTTACGTCTGTCAGCACAAGGTGGGAGACTTCTCCCCGCCAGGCTTCGTTCAGGGTCACGACAAACGATGCGGGTGCAAGGGAATGATTTTTGCCAGAAATGACGCAACCGGTCTCAATCGGCTCCCGGATCAGTGACTGGATCATCTTGATGGACTGCAGAATCTCATCATACCGGATTCTTGCCCGGTCATAGACATCTCCATTGGATTTTGAATTTTCAGGAATCTCCATGGCACCATAATGTTCGGTTGGAAAACAGCGCCGAACATCATAGGAAAGGCCGGAAGCCCTTGCTGCCGGTCCCACAAGCCCCAGATGCCCGGCATCTTCCGTGCTGACCCTGCCGCAGCCTTCAAACCGGGCACGCACGGTTGATGAAAAAAACAGCAGATCCAGCACATGTTCAACCTGGGGTTTAAGCTCATTCAACCGTTCAGCCAGGGTTCTGGCGATATCCTGGGAAAGTGGAAACCGAACCCCACCAGGACGTACCAGCCCTTTTCCAAACCGGTTCCCGCAGAGCAAAAGGGCCAGGTTTAAAAAATCCCCCCGGATCCGGCCAAAATAATTGGCTGGCGGCAGAAATGCCACATCCCCGCTCAAGGCACCCAGATCACCGATATGGTTGGCCAGCCGCTCCAGTTCCAGAGCAATGGTGCGGATGCGTTTTGCCCCCTGGTCCGGCTGGACACCGGTCAGGGCTTCAAGTGCCTGGGCCATGCACAGACTGTGGCCGATGGTGGTGTCTCCGGCAATATTTTCCACCAGTATGGGCAACCGTTTGGGTTCCGCCTGGAGGAGAAGATTTTCAACACCCCGGTGCTGATACCCCAGCTGAATTTCAAGATGAAGCACTTTTTCACCAATACAGTTGAACCGGAAATGCCCCGGCTCAATGACACCGGCATGTACCGGCCCTACGGCAACCTCATGAATCTCATTGCCTGCCACCTGGTAATAGTCGTAATTGCCTGGAATATCATCTTTATACTGATTGCCGAACACATCCGCTACCTTCCGGCAGTTGGGATGATAGCGCACCATCTTCAGCCAGGGATGCCCTTCCGGCCGGAGACCGTACTGCTCTGCAATTTCCCGTTCAAACAGGTGAAAAGGCTCACAGGTTGCCGTCAACGCCGGATAGGACGGGGGCGCATCACATCCGGCAACCATGAGGCAATCGGTCCTGAACACCGCCATGAGCCTGGGAGCGCCATCTTCAAGATAGGCCAGATACTGAACCACCTTGCCGTTGTTTTTCACGATTTCCAGGGCATTTTCATAAAAGTCGTCAAATGCCAGATGGGGTATTTTTCTTCGCTCGACAGCCTGCCCATTGGATATGGTTAAAAAATCCTTCATCATTAAAATCCTCCGCCAACGGCTGTTACAGCGTCTACAATGGTTTGATAAACCGACTCAGGCAGGAAAAAACACAGCAGAAGGGATGTCAGCAGCAGAAGATACTGGGGCAGGACAAACCCGGCTTTTTCCTTGAACCGGACCGTGTTTTTGGTGTTGTCAAACGATATTTTCATGACCTGAGCTGCAAAACCGGCAAAAACAACACACAGGCTGAAGATGAAAACACCCGCAGCTACATAATGACCACTGTGAAACGCAGCCATGATGATCATCAGCTCTCCGATGAAAAGACCAAAGGGGGGCAGACCGGAAATGCCGGCAAATCCGGCAAAAAAGGCCACAAAGGTTTTCGGCATGGCGCCTGCCATGTTCCCGGTGTTTTTGATCAGGCGGTTGCCATAGCCCAGCAGCATGTTGCCGGAAGTCAGAAACAGGGAAGATTTGATCAGGCTGTGGTGAATCATGCAGATCATGGCGCCATACACGCCGATCCCGCCGATACCGGTTCCAAAAGCGATGATCCCCATGTTTTCAATGCTGGAATAGGCCAGCATCCGCTTGTATTCATTCTGTTTGATAATAAAGGTGGCCGCGGCCAGAATTGAAATCAGGCCAAAAACCATGAGAATGGTTCCGGAAAAATCACCCAGGCCGGCCGCATGCATGATTTTATTGGTTTTAAAAATTCCCAGGTAGGCACAGTTTAACAGCACACCGGAAAGAAGCGCTGAAGCAGGGCTTGGTGCCTCGCTGTGGGCATCCGGAAGCCAGGTGTGCATGGGCGCAAGTCCCATTTTGGTGCCATAGCCCACCAGAATGAAAACAAATCCAGCCTTGAGCCAGAAGGTATCCATCTGTCCGGCAACCTGGGACAGGGAAGAAAAAGAGAGCAAGGCATCCACGTTACCGATATCCATGGCCAGCGTGATCAGAACCGACCCCAGAAGCGCCATGGCAATGCCCACAGAACAGATCAGCACATATTTCCAGGTGGCTTCAAGGGATGCGGCGGACCTGTGGGTATAAATCAGGGGCGCACTGGCCAGAGTGGTGGCTTCAATGGCAATCCACATCACCATAATATGATCGGAAACTGTTACCATGCTCATGGTGGCCAGAAACAAAAGCATGAAACCGGTGAAAATGTTTTCCGACTGGATTTTGCTTTCTTCAAGGTATGAAAGGGTATAGATGGCGATCAAAAAAAACAGAAACGAGATCACCAGCAAAGAGAGCAGCCCTTCCGGCGTAATGGCAAAATAACTGCTGAAAAATGCCTGGGGCCGGGTTTTCCACAGCATGACGGAAAAAATCAGGTGCAGGGCGCCGGTTCCCACCAGAAGCGCCCGGCTCAGGTTTTTGGGAAGAAAAAAGGCAAAAATGCCGGTCAAAAACGGAATCAGAAAAATAATTTCAACCATGAACGTTCACCTTATTCCCTTAATGTTCTCAGATGTGCAGTATCCACATCGTCAAAGGTCTGTTTGATGTTCTGAAGGATCACCGCCATGATCATAACACCGGCCAGAACGTCCAGCAGAATTCCGAATTCAACAATATGGCGGGCACGAACCGAAACAGTGCTTCCCACAAGATAGATACCGTTTTCCAGTATGATATACCCCAGTACCATGGCAATGGCGTTGCGCCGGGCCATCAACAGAAACATTCCAGTGACCAGAAGGGCAATGGCCGTGGGGAACAAAAGGATGGGGGCGTCAACCACCGGAACATCCAATTGCCCGCCGATATAGGTGGCCCCGACAATGAGTCCAAGTCCACAGAACATGGAGGCATGATATCCAATAATCGGCTCCACCTCCCGGTTGATGGCCACTTTCTTAATAGCGATGTGAATGCTCAGCGGGATGATGATTCCCCGTATGGCCAGGGTGGCAAACGTAAAAATCATGCCGCCGCCAGACAGGTCATGGCCGATGAAAAAGGGCACAATGGATACCACGATACCTTGAAAGGCAACTACCGTGATCAGTCTGGGCAACCGGCTGGACCCAAAGGAAAAAAGCACGGAGAGCAGGACAAGGGTTAATAGGGTGTCAACCTGAAACAGGGTCATTTATATTAACTCCAGGGTAATAATGGTTGCAAAAAATGCCAGGGCGAACGAGGTCAGCACAAATTGCGGAACCTTGTCCATCCTGAACCGGGCCATCACCGATTCTGTTATCCCCACTGAAACATAAACAATCACAAGCCCTGCCAAAAAAAACACAAGGCTCAGGCCTGGAATGCCCAGGTCAAACGGCAGAATCAGCCGGGAAATAAGGGTTGAATAAAAAAACAATTTGATAAAAGCGCCCAGCTCGATCAGTCCCAGATCCGGCCCGCTGTGATCCAGCACCATCACCTCATGGATCATGGTCAGCTCAAGGTGGGTGGCAGGGTCATCCACCGGCACCCGGGAATTTTCCGTCAGCAGGATAATAAAAAGGGCAATTACGACAAACAGCAGGGGAGCACCGGCAAGGCCCCAG
Organism: Desulfobacteraceae bacterium; assembly: GCA_011390435.1. The sequence goes on from JAABSK010000084.1 coordinate 8,790, forward strand.
AGTGCAAGCGGGCCGGGGCCTGCAAAATAATCCGCCAGTGACAGTCCGCCGGTGAGGCGGAAAAACAAAATCAGGATCATGAACATGGCGGCTTCACAGAAAATCGGGAAATAGGCTTCCCGTGCCGCACCCATGCCTTCAAATGGAGAGGCGGTATCCATGGCTGCCGCAATGGTGAAAAACCGACCAAGCCCCAGTATGTAGAGAAGAAACACCACATCCCCCTGAAAGGAAAGCAGCGGCTTGAATCCGGCAATGGGAAGAAAGAACAGCACGCTGACGGCTGATGCAAACGAAACAACCGGGCCCAGCTTGAACATCAGGGTTGTGCTGGTACTGTAAACCGATCCTTTTTTGAACAACTTGGTCAGTGTGTAGTAATTAATCAGCAAAGGCGGACCTTTTTTTCCGCCGAAAAACGCCTTGATCTTCAGTATCAGGGCTGAAAAAAAAGGTGCCGCAAGAATTGCCAGTACCAAAACCAGTATGGATACAATCATGTATGAAGTTCCTTTAAACGATTCATATGAAAAACAGCAGCAGGACAATAGCCAGAAGGATATACCCGATATACAGGTGAATATCCCCGTGCTGGATCCACCGGAGCTTGTCAAAGACAAACAGCACCGGGTTGACCACCACTTTGTTCATATAAAGGTCTGCCACATCACTGATATGGCTTTTATAATGGGTTTTCAGCGGGAACCGGCCCTTTATCGGCGGATGATCCTCGGACAATGGCGCTGCCGCCCCAAAGAACTCCAGAATAAATGACGCATAGGAAGACCCGGTGTACTGCATTTTAACCGTGGGTTGGGTAAATCCGCAGCCCCAGGTGCTGGATACTGAAATAGGTTTATCCCGGTACAGCATCCGCCGGAGCAGTATCACCAGCACAAACACCGCGGCAAATCCGGCTGCAGCAATGCCCAGATTCCCGGCAGCAGTGAAAACCGGTTCAACAGCAGACAGTTCCAGTCCCAGGCCCAGCGCCTGAACCGCCTGGACAGGCAGAAAGACCGCCAGCCAGGGGCAGATCCCGATCAGCACACAGGCCCCTGCCAGAACAGACATGGACACCAGCATGGCAGCCCCCCCTTTTTCATCGGCTTTCTGTGCCGCCCGGGTCCGGGGTTCTCCCTGGAACACCACACCAACAACCTTGGTAAAGCATGCCAGGGCAAGGCCTCCGATCACGGCCAGACTGATGACGGCTAAAATGGACATGATCAGAGCGGCCGAATCAAGTCCGGCACTGCTGAAACCGGCCAGGTAAATCAAAAATTCTCCTGCAAACCCGTTAAACGGCGGCAGCCCTGAAATGGCAACAGCGCCGATGATAAAGGTGACGCCAGTGACTTTCATCTGTTTGAGCAATCCGCCCAAGGCATCAATAGACCGGGTGCCGGTTTTGTGCAGGATCATGCCGGCGCCCATGAACAGCAGAGACTTGAAAATGGCATGATTGAGAATATGCCAGAATGCCCCTGCAAACCCAAGGGCCGCCATCACTGGATGATGCGATGCAATGCCCATCATTCCAATCCCCAGACCAATAAAAATGATGCCGATATTTTCAACGCTGGAATAGGCCAGAAGTCGCTTCAGATCATGCTGGGCCAGTGCATAGGCGATTCCCAGAATACCAGACACGGCACCGGCAATGATCAATACCATGCCGAACACCGGGCTGTACAGTTCAAGCAGCAGATAGACCCGGATGATTCCGTAAACACCGGTCTTGATCATTACGCCGGA
>JAABSK010000085.1 GCA_011390435.1 Desulfobacteraceae bacterium
TTTCGTTTGGTCATGGTCATACCGCGGGATCCAATGGAACCGCCGATGTAGACCTTCCCCTGGGCAGCGCCGTTCATCGCACCATTGGATGCATGGCCGTGGACCACGATTTCAGCACCGGCGTTCAACCAGCCGATATCATCTGAGGCCGGCCCCATAATTTCGATCCGGGTGTTTTCACACCCCAGTGAACCGGCTCGCTGGCCGGAGTGGCCGGTTATTTTTACACTGACAGGGTCATCGCCTGCATCCCAGAGCCGGCCGCCAATGCCGTGCTGGCCCAGGCCTTCGATTTCAAGGTGTCGATGCCCGGTTTTGATGTGCTGGTGAACGATCTCTTCCAGAACCCTGGAAGGAATCCGCTGCCCATCTTTTTGTCCGGATATTTTGATAAATGTTTCTTTTTTCATGGTTGATACCTTCTTAGACGACATATTTTATACTGAGGCGTTCTGCAGCCGCTTTGTCAGCAATGCCAAGCGCATCCGACATTCCAATGGGCAATGAGGTTGAGCGCCCCAGCGGGGCCATGATCTTTTTAAGTTCCGTATCAAAAGACAGGTAAAGATCAACAATCCTCTGGGCAACATCTTCAGGGTCAAGCCGTTTGTAAAGCCGTGGATCCTGGGATGTGATCCCCTTGGGGCAGATTCCCACGTTGCAGACATTGCACCGGTCTTCTTCAGTTCCAACGCACCCTGCAGCAGCCTGCATCACATATTTTCCTGTTTGAACTCCGCTGGCGCCCAGCATAATGAGCGCTGCGGCATTGGCAGCCAGATTGCCGTTTTTGCCGATACCGCCGCCTGCAAAAATCGGAATTTCATTTTGCTTTCCGATTCTGGCAAGATTCAGATAGTTATCCCGGAGACAGGATGCAATGGGGTGCCCCATATGATCCATGGAAACGGTGTAAGCAGCGCCGGTGCCGCCGTCTTCGCCATCAATGGCCAGGGCTGCGGCAAACTCATTCCGGGTCAGATTGTTCAATACGGCAAGCGAGGTGGAGGACGCAGAGATTTTCGGATACACGGGTACGCGGAACCCCCAGGCCATGGACATGGAGAGAATCATTTTGGCTACAGATTCCTCGATGGAATACTGGGTCTGATGGGTGGGGGGGCTTGGCAGGCTGATCCCCTGTGGAACACCACGGATGGCCGCGATGAGTTTATTGACCTTGTGCCACATCAGCAGGCCGCCATCACCGGGTTTTGCCCCCTGGCCATACTTGATTTCAATGGCACAGGGATCTTCCTTCATGTGGGGGATGGCATGGATAATCTCATCCCATCCAAAGTATCCAGATGCGATCTGGAGGATCACATATTTTAAAAACCGGGATCGAAGAAGCCGGGGCGGGCATCCGCCTTCTCCTGTACACATCCTTACCGGCATTTTCAGCTCTTCATTCAGATAGGCAACCCCCATCTGCAGTCCTTCCCACATGGTGGGGGAAAGCGCGCCAAAAGACATGCCGCCGATGATCAGCGGGTAGATTTCCCGAACCGGAGGAATCCATCCTTTTTCCTTTAACAGCCGCATGTTTTCTTTGGGGGGAAGGATACGTCCCAAAAGGGTTTTGACTTCAAATTCATGACGGCCGGCATCCAGTGCCGGGTCCGTCAGCATGGAAATCCGGGTGAATTTGATCTGGTCCAGCACAGATTCGGAAGCGTTTCGTCTACCGCCCCTGCGCCGGGGAATCCCTTTTTGATTGATATGGAATTTGAGGCGGTCCAGTCCGGGATTTTTTACCGGGGAAATGGCATCGTTCGGGCAGACCATGGTGCACATGGCACAGCCGATACAGGCATTTTCCACCTGGGTTTTCTGGCGGATTCCATAAAAGGTATCATAGTGGTTGGTGTGTGGCTGGTTTTTTTTAACTGAGGTGCTGATGCTTCTTTTCTGGAAGACATTCAGTTCAATGGCTTTGACCGGGCAGACAGCGGTGCATTGTCCGCACAGAGTGCATCGGTCATTGCTGTAATGGATCTGCCACGGCAGATCATTCAGGCTTAAGGATGAAGGCGCAAGGCTTCTGTTTGACGACATATCTGTACCTCCTGGCGGTCAGAGCTGACAATAGCAGTATCAATGTGCATGGGTTGAATATCTTTTGATTTGTCCCGGTCCGGAATCACAGCATCCAGGCCGCAGATTTCAGAAGAAAAAGCGAACAGGCCGGGTTTTCCACCAACAACACCGGGGCGCAGTTTTTTTCGGTCCTGCACCATGAACAGGGAATGATCCGGCAGTGTTCCAATGACACAGTTCGGGCCATCAATGATCAACGGGCGGCAGCTGCGTTTCAGGTGGGTTAAAAATTCAGCATCAGGATGGTTTGTCAGAACATCATCCTGCAAGGGGGTGATGATATGTTTATAGGCATCCAGGCCCAGTTCAAGGCCGGCAATGGTATAATGCAGAATATGGGCGAAAACTTCGGAATCTGACTGATATCCCATATATCCTGGAAATTCCCTGGACAGCAGAAAGTCCCGGATGGGGATGAAAGCGGTGTTTTCTCCATTGGTCATGGTGCAGAAACCGCGGATGAAAAAAGGATGGCAGGCATACAGATCAATGGCGTAATTGGTGTTCTGACGTCCCTGAGCCATGATGATGCGGGCCTTGAGCTCTTTTCTGTCCAGCCCGAGATATGTCCCGAGGGTCATGGGGTCTCCGATTTCCTTGATCATGATGGTGTCGGGCCAGAAGGAAAATACCACCATATCCTTTTTTTCTTCACCCATTTCCCGGATCTGCATCCGCAGCAGCATCAGGCGGTCAGCAACGTCATCCGGATCAAGATTGTCCCATCCTTCCGGCAGTTCATAGGCCCGGATCAGGTAAATCCCCCTCTGGGGCGTTCCTTTCACCGGCTGTTTGGGAACTTTCAGGGAAATTTTATATTTGGTCAGAAAGCCCTGGCCCATCATAAACAGGTCCAGCCTCCGAATGCCTTCTTCAGTAAAGATACCCGAGAGAATCGGTGCATCTTTCATCTCTTCAAACGGGCCGCCCAGGTCCTGGAGCAAAAGTCCCACACCCGAGCCGTCATGCCCTTCTTTCATCACATCAAGGGCTTTAATCGCCAGCATCGGGGAAACAGGTTCCTTGCTGGTAAGCGCAAACAGGCGACACATTGTAACAGGTTCTCCTTCTCGTTAAAGATTACCACAGCATAGAGCTTGATTTCAGAGCATAAAGATCCCCTCAGGGGGATAATTTTTCCAAATGTTCAGCTTAATTGAAAGCGTGTGGTATGTCAATGAATTTATTGGATAAGAGTGCCTGGAGGATCTGTAAACCCGGTTGTTTTGCAAGGGTGACTAATGGTGATGTCCGCAGCCGCCCTCTTTTTTATTTTTCTTGTGCTGACAGAAATCAAACATGTGAAACAGCTTGAGTTCATTTTGTTCGAGCAGTGCAAGATTTTCACGGACCGTGTCTTTCTGTGCCTGGTAAATCTGAATTTTTTCTGCAGCAAGGCTTCTCTGGGAGCCGTCTCCCATGCATCGGGTGACCACGGCCGCTACCTGGTCCTCTTTTTGAAAGACCCCGGTTTTGCATTTGACTGTATCATCCTGAAGCTTCTGATTTTCTCTGATTTCAAGCGCACCGGTCTGGGTGTCTGCAATTAAAAAGAGGGCGGCTGTGCCAAAATGGTCGTGGATAAGACTGTCTAAGCCATTGTTTTGTTTTACCGGAAATGCTATTTTCATTTGATTGACTCCACTAAATGATTCTGTTTGGAACTGCATCATACATAAATCCGATAAAAAAGATAAGGATTAATTTTGGGATTGGCAATACTTAATGATTGCTTAAGATGGTGAATTGCATGAAAAAAAACAGGGCCGGTTTTGTTCTGGGAGCGATACTGGCAACAATTGCGCTTTGCATGCCTGTTTGTGCTGACGAAGCGCGTCACATCCCTGTCGGCCAGTTTTCCCAACAGAAAATGGATGACTGGCAGGCCAAAAAATTTGTCGGCGAAACCCGGTATACCATCACACGGGTTGGCGGTGAATTTGTGTTGAGAGCAGACAGCCATGCCGCTGCATCCGGACTGATCCGCAGAATCCGTGTGGATCTTGATCAAACCCCGTATCTCAACTGGCGCTGGCGTATTGAGCAGCCACTGGCAGGTGATTATGATGAAAAAACACGGGCGGGTGATGATTATGCAGCAAGGGTGTATGTGGTGGTTTCCGGCGGGTTTGCCTTTTGGAATACCCGGGCGTTGAATTATGTCTGGGCCCGTCATTCAGCCCGAGGAGAGATCTGGCCCAATGCCTTTGCCCCTGAAAATGCAATCATGATGGCACTGCGCACTGCCCAGGATCCTGAATCGGTATGGCACAGTGAAAAGCGAAATGTCCGGGATGATTTGAAAAAACTGTTCAAAACCTCCATCCGGTTTATTGATGCCGTGGTCTTAATGACAGACACGGACAATACTGAAAACCGGGCCACTGCTGTTTACGGCGATATCTATTTTTCCGGTCAATGACAAGCGGCCGCTATGATTTGCTGTGATTTACATGGAAACGAATCTGTGCCCCTGTGACCTGACTTCTGCCGGTATACAGAAAGCTGGTCACCCATATTCCTTCTATAAAGAAGATGATCCCGGGATTCCAGAGACAGGAGAGTCCTCTGGTTAAAACAGGGAGCGTACTTTGTTCGTGAAACATGCAGGCTGCAGTAACGGCATAAACAATGGTGAGACCCGCCATGACCTGATATGGGGTGATTTTCAGGCTTCCTCTGAAATCAGCCCGTAAAAATTCAGATAGAAACCGCCATATCTGAGTGATCAAAAGGGATGACACAAACGCCAGCCTGAATTCACCTGCCAGGTAAATTCCTGTACCTGCCAGCGCAGCACCGCAATAAATGATCGCAGTGATAATCTGAACAGGAACAACCTTTGTGTTGTCAAGTCCGGAGGCATAGGTGATTTTTTTGGTCGCACCTGAGAACCGCAGGTAAAACCTGGCAAACAGTTTTTGTACAAATAGAGGCAGTGATGCAACAGGTTTTCCATAGCAGCACCCGAAACTAATGCATGCCAGTCGTCCCAGCCCTTCTCCATAGGCGTAGGCAATCGATGCCGCCGCAAGAAATGTGCTGACGGAGATGGAGAATCCCTGTGTCTTTCCAAGGGTATGATTCACACAATATACCAGGAGGGGGGATGCCAGAGTGCCGGCAAAAACAGCTCCGCCAACCGTGAGGGTGCTGCTCTTTTTTTCAACCAGCCGGGCAATCAGTTTTGCTGCGGGCAGGCAGATCAGCAGCAAAGAGACAATCAGGAGGCAGGCACCTGAGAGCGGAATTTCGGCGGCGCTGCTGAGGATCAAAAACATGACCACTGCAAAGGCATTGGCAGTGGCGCATAAAAATCCATAATAGGTCAGGTTCAGTCCGATCCATTGCCCCTGAGCTGTTTTTTTCCTGGGCAGGACTGCCAGAATCTGCCAGTTTTCCTTTGGCAGGTATTGGTATCCCCACAGGATCGAGAGGACAAGAAAAAGGCCAGTGATGCTGAGAAACAATAAATTATCCAATTTTTTTTCCTATGGTTTCCCGGACAGGGATATCGGTTTCCACAAGGGGCGTGTCAAACCCTCTTGTAAATCGGCTCTGGACATTGGTTCGCAACTGGTTTTTCAGCAAGTCTCTGGAAAATGTTATTTTCCCCTTCTGAAAAATGAGAACAACTGTTGAGCTTCCAGGCCTGAAAAGACTTTTGGGTTGACCTTTTTTCATGAACAGACCCTTTTGAACCGGTTGCGGTTCGTCATACCGGGTGTCGCTGTAACATTGAACGATGGATCCGATCATCAGGGCAACAATTTCTATCATCATGACAAGACCGATTCTGCTTCCCCCGTCTACATCCGTATCAATCACAGTGATTACCCGCAGGTTTTTGGAATAGGGGGTAACTGACTGGACCACGGCACCAGGGTTGCATGAATGATATTTGCCGCTGATTTCATAAATATCAACGACCTGTCCTGAAACCGGCGAATGATTGTAATGGTATTTATCCGGTGTGAGTCTGAAAATAGCATATGCGCCGTTTTGAAAAACATTCAGCCACTGGTGCTTATCCTGGCCGATCAATTCAGTGTAGCTGAAAAATTTTTCTTTCAGAAAAAGAGGGGCAGGATGGCAAAAACTGCCGCAAATCATTCTGGCATCAGCCGGTGATACAATATCTTCCTTGACGTCAGTCATGGGCCGGCAGTGCCAGTAGCAGATTTTTCGTTCAAATACGCTGCGACAGGTGTTGAGGTGCTGCATCGGCTCAAACAGTTCCTCAATGTCGATTTTCAGTGCTGAAAGAAGACGTCGGGATCGATTGATCTGGGGGGTACAGGGAAAATCATACATTAAAAATCCCAGAAGAGAAGATATCTGTCTGGAAATCAGCAGTTTGTACAAAAACGATGCATGTTCCCTGGCAGTGGAGTAGAAGATGTGGATGCCCTGATCAAAAACCAGGTGCTCTGTTTTAACATTGCCGGTTTTCCGCTCGATGTATTGATGGGTGATGAGATTCCTGACGGGCATGGGATGCGTTAATTCCGGTTAAAAGATTTATTTTTTTTATGAACATAGAGAATGATCAGCAGGATCAACTGTTTTATCTGTTGATGGGGCAGTGTGTTTTCCAGGAACCGACGCTGTGAGTCAGCCAGAAAATCAAACAGGTCTGTTTGACCCAGAATCTGCTGAATCAGATCATTATAAGCGGTTTCCCTGAATTCAGCCCACAGATCAAACTGTCGGAATTCTGCTTCCAGAACGTTGAAACCCTGTTTGATCTGTTTTCCCCGAAGGGTTTCACTGTAATAGTTCTCTGCCTTCCGGTTGAACTGCTCGCTGTCCAGTGTCATGGGACTGTTTTTCTTCTGAGGGGCAAGAATACCGGAAACCAGTTTTCCTGCTGCAGACCGGCTGGGAGATCTTGTCCGGAGTTCAAGGTCCGGCAGAAGGCCATGAAGGTTCAGGTTGCTGATCAGAACGGCCCCGTCTGTTTTTAGCGTTTGAATTAATGCTGTTTTGTAATCTGCCATGTGGATCCGTGTGTATCCGGGATATCGTCTGCTGTGGCGGGTGTGAGCGGTCTGTTTGAGAATCCGGTGCATGAATTGATTTTTTGTGCGGGTTTTAATAAAAAAGGTTGGCAGGTTGATGGCACTGCAAAAAAAGATCTGTCGGCGTTCACTTTCAATCTCCGGTGTATCCGGAATCATATCATGGGTGATGTTCCCGCTGAAAATATACTGACAGGCAAGGGCTGTGATCAGGTTCTGGAGGTCGGCGGCACTGCTCATATCTTCCATGATGTTTTCAAAAATACTGAAGTGGCGATGCTCAAAACCAGTGTAGGTCATCTGGGCATATTCCCTCAGCCGGATCAGTTGATAGAGCGGCATTTTTTCGTTAAAAACGCCCATGTGGGACAAATCTTTTTTTAATTGATCTCCATTTTGGAGAACGCCGTTCAAACTCGGGCTCTGATTCGTACTCAACAGCGAAATAAAATAGTCGATGAGCCTGAAATCTGGAACATAATCCCCTTTCAGTCGAAAAATAGTGCTGATGAAAGTGTCCAGCCAGGCCGGGCCGAATGGTGTGATCGGCTGCCCCAGGATGCTGATGCCAGCTTTTTTTTTCCACCTTCGCCAGATCTTTCTCAAATGGGTGATTTCCAGTTCATGGGGCAGGAAACCAAGCAGTTTTTCCGGGTGAAAATCCTTGAAATCCAGCCGGTAGGGTGATGCTGAATACGTGCCGGGAAACAGACACAAAAAGTGTTCACTGATCTTGATGACCAGGTCTCCAATGGACTTTTCATGACCGGCATTAAAACCTGCAGATGGGTCCTTGATCAATCGTTCCAGTTTTCGGCTGCCCAGGCTGATATGGGTGCCGTTATTGGCAAGGCTGATATTGGAACTGTTGGGCAGCACCACCAGGTTCGAGGTGATGATTCCCGCTTCCTTGAGTTTTGCAATGCCATTGATCTGACTTCTGGACAGAACTTCATGGCACAGGTTCATGTATTCAAATTTTTCCTGGCCCCTGTTCCAGCCGGACAGACATGGACTCATAAACAGATACCGGTAAAATGCATCTGAAATGCATTCGTTTAACTGTTTTTGCATGATTGGCGGAGATGCGGAAAAAAACACACGGACTTCCTGGCCATGGGTTTTCAGGCCAAACTGGTTTTCTGCATATCCCACCAGAAGCTGGGTAAAGAGAAATCGGATCAGGGTTTCCCGGGCCAGTTCCTTTCCAATGGTATCCGAGGATATTGACCGGACCGGATAAAAGGAATATACTTCAGGAGATGTATTGTCATTGGAAAAATGGGCCATCATTTTTTCGCCACAGCCTCGGATAAACGGATGCAGGTTCTCGTCTCCGCCAATTGCATCTGCTATTGACAGTTTGAGCAGGTAACTGACCGGGACCCGGATAAATTCTTCCGCGTTTTTGTGAAATATGAAATGGTCTGTATCCGTGCGATCAGCAGATCCCGGATCGGTTTTATCTGATTTCAGATCTGATCTGAAAATATTGTTTGCATAGGGATTGAGCATTCTTCTGGGAAATCTGACCCAGCTGTTTTCCCATACGCTGTTGGTTTTTTCCTCCAGGTATTTTTCAAGCCCGATCAGCTTTTTCCGGGAAGTGTCTCCGCTGGAAGCCATCTGGACCATATTTTTAAAATAGTTGGATTCTTCGATGGTGATGGCCAGATCCAGATTTCTGCGTTTTCCGATTACAGCAGCCTGGAATTCGTTTTCCGCCCCCGCTGTTGCATCATGCCGGGAAAACGGCAGCGATTCTGCCAGCAGATCATCCGAGGCTGCATTGATACCCAGGATCACGTTCAGAAATGAAAGATCCTGCGGTTTTCCCGCCTGGGACTGTTGGCTTGTCTGGTTTGTTACGGGGATCATATCACCTGCTTTTGATGTTTGAACCATTTGGATCGATTGTTCCAGATCCCTGTTGGGAACATGTTACGGTATCGCTAAATTACGGTTTGAAGACTTGTTTCCGGATAAATTTGCCATCGGCCGGGTCATGAAGTGGTGTTATTTTAATAGATTAAACTTTTTTTATTGACTTAATCATACAAGAATAGTAGGGATAATTCCGATAAAAACAGTTGGTTTTATAAACCCGTTCCAGAACCATGCAACCAGAGGATTGGACCATGTCAAAAGTAAAATCATTTCAACTGATAATGATTGTGACGGTAACCCTGTGTCTGTTTCCTTTTTTGGCCCAGACCAAAAGTAAAAACACAGACACGTTAAGGGGGCCGGATCTGATCACGATTGATCTTCCGGCCGGCGCTTCCAAAGGTGAGATGCCGGCGGTTGATTTTTCCCATGCCCTGCACAATCAGGCTGTTGACGGCAAGTGTGACCAGTGTCACATTCGTAAAGATGACACCATTGTTTTTACATTCAAACGAACCGACCAGGCCCCTTCGATGGAGATCTACCATGAAAACTGCCTGTCCTGCCATGAGCAGAAAAAGGCTGCTGGAAATCCATCCGGACCGCTGACAGCAGAATGCCGCAGCTGCCATGGTGCAGCGCCGAAGCCTGCATCGGCTGCCTGGAAAAAAATTGCGTTTGATAAGTCACTGCATTATACCCATGAACGATCGAAAAATATCATGTCCCGTGTTCCGTCGGAAACAGACAACTGCAGTGCCTGCCATCATGAATACAATGAAAAGACCAAAGAGACCTTTTACACCAAAGGACAGGAATCTTCCTGTGTCTATTGCCACAAAGATGAGGCAGTTGATGGTATCCGATCGCTGCAGACAGCAGCCCATGATGCCTGTGTGGCCTGTCATGTCCGGACCACTGAAAAAGAGCTGCCTGCCGGTCCTGTCACCTGCTATGGATGCCACGATGACGCTCAACAGGCCAAAATACCGGTTGCAGAAGATGTTCCCCGTCTGAAAAGAAACCAGCCGGATGCGGTCTTTATGACCGGACTGGCATCAGAAGGTGACGATCCCAAATACCTGATGACGCCGGTGGCCTTTGACCACAAGCGCCATGAAGCGCAGGCGCAAAGCTGTACCGTGTGCCATCATGAATCCCTCAAAAGCTGCAGCGAATGCCATACCCCGAAAGGGGATGTCAAGGGCCAGTTCATCCGCCTTGAAGAAGCCATGCACAGGGTTCAGTCCGACAGCAGCTGTGTTGGCTGTCATAACACCGCCACAGCAGCTTCCGATTGTGCCGGATGTCACGACATGATGCCCCGGGCAAAGCTGAATGACAAATCCTGTGCAGTTTGTCATAACGCACCGGACAACCGGGTGATCACAGATCCGGATCAGAAAAAAATGGTGGCGGCACAGGCCATTGACAGCCGTTCTGTCGACTTTCCAGTGGTTGCCATTGATCAGATCCCGGAAACGGTCACGATTTCCGAGCTGGCAGAT
>JAABSK010000086.1 GCA_011390435.1 Desulfobacteraceae bacterium
CCAGTGGTCTCCAGCATTTTTACGCCATCAATGATCTCAAACAGATTTCCGTTTCCAAAAACCGGAATCGTCACAGCCTGTTGAACCTGGGCAATGATTTCCCATCTGGGCGGGCGGCTTCGACGGTCCGGCGCCACCCTGGGATGGAAGGTCAGGGCATCTGCACCGGCATCTTCAAACCGTCTGGCCATCTCCACGGCAAAATCAGGGGAATTGTCCCATCCGGTTCGAAATTTTACAAACACAGGAATGGACACACTTTGCCGCACGCGTTGGACAATCCGGGATGACAGCGCCGGATCTTTGAGTAATTGGGCGCCGCAGCCTTTTTTACAAATGGCTGCCACAGAGCAGCCAAAATTCAGATCCACACCAAAAAAACCTTCTTTTTCAACCCGTATGGCGGCATTTGCCATGCTCTCCGGAGTCGATCCGAAAATCTGGCAGACCAGATAGGGCAGTTCCTGTGGGCGCCACCTGAAAACCATTGATGTTTTCGGATTCTCATGGGGCAGGGCTTTTGCACTGCACATACCGGTGAACAGCAGGCCAAATCCACCAAATTCTGCAATGAGCTGACGCAGGGCAATATGTCCGAGACCTGCCATGGGGGCAAGAACCAGTCGGTTGTGAAGAACATGATCTTTGATTCTCAGCTCTTTGAGCAAGTGGCGTGACAGGATATCGGACAGATTTGACGGCATGGGTTCCCAGTGAAAATCATCGGTCAGGGGTTGATGTTGTTTTCTGGCAGGGACTAAACCAGATCTCGGATTAAGGGTCAAGATATATTTGTGCTGCGGGAGTTTTTGGCTGTTCCGGCAGCTTGACATAACGGCATGGCTATAATATCTTAGAGTGCTGTTTTAAAAGGATACAAGACAATGACCAATACGCATGAGCAGGAAAAAAAACAATTCAAAAGACTGTTTCAACAGCAGGGCATTGACCGGTTTGATTTACGGTTCAGGGTATTGGAAGCCTTTTTAAAGCTTGAGCACCATGTCACCATTCAGGATATTATGGATCAGGTAAAGGCGGATGGCGCACGTGCTGATGAAGCATTTGTTTTAAATACCATGGAGTTTTTGTGCCGGTTTGGGTTTGCCAGCAGAATTGAATTTGATCATGCCAAACCCCAGTACGAGCATCGCCATTTAGGCCTCCACCACGATCACATGGTCTGCACCAAATGCGGCACCATCCTGGAATTTCGGGACGAAGCCATTGAAAAACAGCAACTCAAGGTGGCAGATGCATATGGGTTTCACATGCTTCAGCACAAAATGGAAATCTACGGCATCTGCTCAAAATGCATGGAAGACAGAAGCCCCCTGGTCCCGCTGCATAAGGCAAAACAGGGTGAGCGCCTGGTGGTGAAAGATCTGGATGCCGGCCAGAACATGCAGTCGCGGATGTCGTCCATGGGGTTGAAAACCGGAGATTTGATTGAAATTGTTTCCAGTGGATTTGGTGGGCAGGTGGTGATTGCTGTGGGTGAAAACCGCCTGGTCCTGGGCCGGGGAATGGCTGAAAAAATCTGGGTTCAGCCTGTTGACGTGGAAAAAATGTCACGTCTGCAGGCAGATCTGCATGCGGATGGCAGCCCGCCGATCCTGCTGAGCCAGATGAAAACCGGTCAGGAAGGCGTGATCCGGAAAGTTTCCGGAGAAAGCAGTTTCCGGCGGCGGCTGCTGGAAATGGGAATCAACAGAGGCTCGCCAATCTATGTTGAAAAATATGCTCCCCTCAAAGACCCGATGGAACTGGTGATCAAAGGCTATCATATTTCTCTTCGTGTTGAAGAAGCTGCCAGGGTTCTTGTGGAAGATGTAAAATTCAGAAAAAGGTAACATGACAAAAAAACTGACCCTTGCCCTTGCAGGAAACCCCAATTGCGGTAAGACAACCATTTTCAACAACCTGACCGGTGCCCGGCAGAAAGTGGGAAACTGGCCCGGGGTGACGGTTGAGAAAAAAGAAGGGAAGCTCAAACACAGATCCTATGATCTCAAAATTGTGGATCTTCCCGGGACTTACAGTCTGACGCCGTTTTCCATTGAAGAGATCACTGCCAGGGATTTTATTCTGAATGAGAAGCCGGATATTGTCGTCAATATCATTGATGCATCAAATTTAGAAAGAAGCCTGTTTCTGGCCATTCAGATTCTTGAGCTTGGCCGGCCGGCACTGTTTGTCTTGAACATGGCTGATGTTGCCGAGGCCAAAGGCATCCGGATTGATGAAAAGAAATTGTCACAGCTTTTGGGGCTTCCGGTGGTGTTTACTGTTGGAAATCGTAACAAAGGCATTGAAACTCTTGTGGAAGAAGCGATTCAAGAAGTTGACCGGTTTGAAAACGGGAAACAGTGCCGGGAAATTCGATACAGCCAGGAAGTGGAGGCCTGTATTTCAAAGGTCCAGGCGCTTATCGCCCAGTGCCAGGCCTGTTCCGACAGCAATCTCCGGTGGAATGCCATTAAAATTCTTGAAGATGATAAGGTTGTAAAACAAAATTTCACCCAATACGCCTCAGCAATGGCTCCGGCTATTTTTGAGGCAGCTGACGCCTGCCGGAAACGGATTCTTGAAATGTTTGACGACGATTTTGAGATTGTACTCACAGATGATCGCTATGGTGTGATTGCCGGGATTATTAAAGAAACCGTGACCAATCTTGCCCGGAAACGCATTGATATGTCCCGCAATATCGATCTGGTGCTGACAGACCGGTTTTTCGGCATTCCTGTGTTTATTTTTTTCATATGGGCCATGTTTCAGCTGACCTTTTCTCTGGGGGCGTATCCCATGGCCTGGATAGAGGCTGGTGTCTCTGGTCTGTCCGGCTTTCTTGATCAGGCAATGGCCCCGTCTCTGGTTAAAGATCTTCTGTTAAACGGAATTGTGGCCGGTATTGGAAGTGTGATTATTTTTTTGCCCAATATCCTGATCCTGTTTTTTTGTATCGCCCTGTTTGAGGACACCGGATATATGGCCCGGGCCGCTTTTTTGATGGACCGGGTGATGCATGCGTCAGGTCTTCATGGAAAATCCTTTATTCCGATGTTGATGGGGTTTGGGTGCAATGTACCGGCCATTATGGCCACCCGCACTCTGGAAAGTAATAAAGACCGGGTTCTCACCATTCTGATGACCCCGTTCATGTCCTGCTCTGCCCGCCTGCCTGTGTATATTGTGCTGGCTGGCACCTTTTTTGGCTCCCGAGCTGGAACCGTTATCTTTAGCCTCTATTTTCTGGGGATTGTGGTTGCCATTTTATCCGGCAGGATGCTTCGTGCCCTTTTGTTTAAAGGAGAGGAAGCTCCGTTTATCATGGAATTACCCCCTTACCGCATGCCGATGCTCAAGAGTCTGGTAATCCACATGTGGGACAGAAGCAAGATGTTTTTAAAGAAAATGGGGGGTGTCATCCTGGTGGGATCTATTATCATCTGGTGCCTGTCGAGCTTCCCCAGAAACCTGTCCTATTCTGTTGACTACGATGCCAGGATCGATCAGGTTGCGGTCCAATATCAACAGGAGATTGATACAGCTGAATCCACAGGCGACATGGCAGTGGCATCGGATCTGATCCGGCAGATGCACGAACAGGTTCAGATGCTGGAAAACCAAAAGGAGCAGGAGCGGATATCCAAATCCTATATCGGCCAGCTCGGGAAATGGCTGGAGCCGGTGTTTCAGCCGATAGGGATCGGCTGGCAGGCCAGTGTCGCTCTTGTGACGGGATTTGTGGCCAAAGAGATTGTTGTCAGCACCATGGGGGTTCTGTATGGCGTGGGTGACACTGCGGGGACGGCAATGGAAGAAGCCCTGAAACGATCCGGCATGACAGCTCTTTCCGCCCTGTCGATGATGGTATTTGTCCTGTTGTATGTTCCCTGTTTCGCAACGGTTTTAATGATTTACAAAGAAAGTTCTGCCAAATGGGCAGGCTTTAATGTCATTTATACGACCATGGTTGCATGGTGTGCTTCTTTTCTGGTATACCAGACAGGCGTCATATTTGGACTGGGATAACGCAATAATGGAGGCTTTTATGACACGCATCATGATACGATATACAGCAACGGCCATCTGGATGACGGTTCTGGTCAGCATGTTCTTTCCAGCAACAGGGGCGGCACAGGAGAGACTGTCCGTGAATGTGAATACTGCCAATATGCGATCCGGGCCGGGTACAAATCATGATGAGCTCTGGCAGGTGGAAAAATATCATCCGGTCGTGGTTGTGGAAAAACAAAAGGACTGGTATAAAATCAAAGATTTTGAAAATGATATGGCCTGGATACACAAGTCCCTTTTGAGTAGCGCTTCAAGCGTGATCACTATCAAAGACAAGTGTAACATCCGGTCCGGCCCCGGAACTGATAACCCGATTGTGTTTACAGCGGAAAGAGGGGTGCCGTTCAGGGTGCTGGAGACAAAGGGAAACTGGATTAAAATCCAGCACGCGGACAATGATATCGGCTGGATTTATAAAACATTGGTGTGGTAGATTCTTTTAAACTTAATATTCAAGGTGGGTTGGATAAATGGCTGACAAGGCAGTGTCGAACGAGCGCAGAAAAGAACTTGGACAATTGGATCCCTTTCAGGAAAACCTTTTAAAAGCGGCATCCCTGGCAAAAACATATAAAAATCAATTGATCCTTTCAGCCGGCATTGTTGTTGTGGTCGCTGTGGTGCTGTCTGGTATTATGTACAGTTTCCAGAGAGCTGAAGCACAGGCTGCAGTGCTGTTAAAACAGGCCCTGGAGGCCTATGCTCAGATTGATGACCCTGAAAAGGGATATCGTGAAACAGAAGAGATGTTTGACAAGCTTTTGACTGAGTATGCCAATACAGCTGCAGGACAGCAGGCACGGCTGCAATTTGCCAAGATCTGTTATGATGCGGCGCAGTATGATCTGAGCTATGAAAATTATAAAAAAGCATTTGATCTTTTCAAAGATGATGCATTAATGGAGAATTTTATCCTGGCATCTTTGGGACATGTCTGTCTTGCGAAAAAAGATTTTGAAGCGGCAGAAACCTACTTTCTGAAAATCGAAAACAGCAGACACAATCTTTTGAAGGATGAAGCCCGGTATTCCCTGGCCATGGTATATGAGGCCAGTCAGGAAACGGAAAAAAGCCAGAAGATGTACGAAAAAATTGTTTCAGAGGCTGAAACATCCCTGTATTATCCCCTTGCCAAAAGTAAAATCACTCCTGCCCGGCAGCCCTAAAACTTAAAAAGGCTGCCGAGCGGTTTGCTGTGGCAGCCTTTTTAAGAAAAGGAAAAAAAGATGAAAAAACCAACCATTGGCTGGTAAAAAGTAGATATGCAATTTGGCTGCCAGTGTCTTGGTTTTTTTTATTATACCACCCTGTTTGTTTTTAACCACTTGAAATGTAAAGACTTTTTTTTTAATGCCGGACAGGGCAAGCAGCCATGTATCTGTTGATGCCTGAAAAACAGGCACCCGGCAGTTCATCTCTGTGAACCTTCCCACGGGCAGATGGAAGATTTATTTAATCTAACCGCTTGAAATTGAATGCAAAAATAAAAAATATCCGCAGGTTCAAAATTATAAACCCCCTGTTCAACAATGCTTATTTGTCCAGATTGAATTTTTTTAATTTTTGATTCAACCCGCTTTTACCAATCCCTAGAAGCTGTGCTGCTTTTGTCTGCACATTTCCGGAAAGCTGCATGGCCCTTTGAATCATTTTTTTTTCAACCGCCCAGAGCGTTTCGGCAAGTCCGGCCCCATCCGGGATATCATTTAAAACAAGATTGAACGGTGTGGTCTGACGCACCTGAATGGGAAGGTCAGCCGGGGTGATCGTGTCTCCGCTGCAAAAGATGATTGCGCGCTCTATGGCGTTTTCAAGCTCCCGGACATTGCCTTTCCATTGATGGTCACAGAGCAGCTTTACCGCATCGGCACTGATCTGTGTGACAGCATCGGTTTGGGGCGGGTCTGCAGCGTATTTGCTGATAAAGTGTTTGGCCAGCAGTGGAATATCTTCGGGGCGTTCTCTCAGTGGCGGGATTACAGCCTTCACCACGTTGAGCCGGTAGTAAAGGTCTTCCCTGAAATTTCCGTTTGATACCTCTTTTTCAAGATTTTTATTGGTGGCAGCGATCAGGCGGAAGTCAACAAGAATCGGCTGGGTGCCGCCAACCCGCTCAATGGTTTTTTCCTGAAGTACGCGCAAGAGCTTCACCTGAAGCGACAAAGGAAGCTCTCCGATTTCATCCAGAAACAGTGTCCCATTGTGGGACAACTCAAACCGTCCTTTTTTGGTGCTGCTGGCACCGGTGAACGCCCCTTTTTCATGGCCGAACAACTCACTTTCAAGAAGGGTTTCAGCAAAGGCTGAACAGTTTACCGCGATCAGGGGGCCCTCTTTTCTCAGGCTGTTGTAGTGGATCGACTTTGCCACCAGCTCTTTGCCTGTCCCGCTTTCACCTTCGATTAGAAAACTGGCATTGGAAGGGGCCACTTTTTTGATCAGATCATAAATATCCTGCATGGGCTTGCTTTTGCCAATAATATTGTCAAAGCTGTACCGGGAATGGATCGCCTTTTTCAGGGCGGTATTTTCCTGAACAATTTTGTAAACCGAAAGGGCTTTGGCAATGTGAGCAATCAGAGCCTGGTTTTCAAAGGGTTTGAGAATAAAGGTGTATGCCCCTTTGTGCATGGCTTCAACCGCTTTTTCAACGCTGCCGTAGGCGGTCATGATAATCACCGGGATATCCGGGGTGATTTCCTTTATTTTTTCCAGCAGCTGAATCCCATCCATGCCCGGCATTTTGACATCGCTTAAAACCAGGTCAATGGTCTGTGTTTTCAGAATATCCAGCGCTTCAAGGGCATTGGCAGCGGTCTGGCTGGCATAACCTTCTTCTTCCAGCAGTTCGCCAATAATCATGGGGTAATTTTTTTCATCATCAACAATCAGAATTTTTTCCATCGAGCTGTTCTCCTAAACCGGCAGTGTAATTTCCACATTGGCACCGCAGGGCTGCTGGTTTGATATGGTGATCGTGCCGTTGTGGGCTTCAATGATGTTTTTGACGATGCCCAGCCCCAATCCGGTTCCGGTATCTTTGGTGGTAAAGAACGGCACCCATATTTTTTTGATGGCTTCCGCTTTGATTCCCTTGCCGTCATCGATAAAATTGACAGTGACAATTCCGGAATGATGCTGTGCCCGGATGGTGACGCATCCTTTGTATTCCATTGCCTGGAAGGCATTGATCAGGATGTTTAAAAATGCCTGGTAGAGCATGGCACTGTCTGCCTGAATCTCCGGCAGATTTGCAGCGATCTCTGTGGTGACGCGGATGTCGTTTTCCTCAATCTGCGGGGAGAGAAATGCAATGTTTTTTTCGATGATCCCCTCGATTTTACAGGGATGAAAATCCGGGATTTTGGGTTTGGCAAAATCCAGAAAATCCGTGATAATGCGATCCAGCCTGGAGGACTCTTCAACAATGATGTCAGGAATATTACTCTGTATCTCCAGTCGGGTCATTTTTTTCTTCAGCAATTGGGCACTGCTTTTAATAATTCCCAGTGGGTTTCTGATCTCATGGGAAACCCCGGCAGTCATTTCACCAATAGCAGACAGATGTTCTGTCTGGCGCAGTTTTTCTTCGAGCCTGAGCCGCTCTTCAGCCCGTTTTTCAATAATGGTTTCTCCATGCTTTACAACGAATCGCAGCACGATAAACAAAATTCCCATCACGATAAAGCAGGATCCGATAATCATCCCCTGAAGTTTGAACACAGCCTTGTAGTCATCGGAAACATCGCGAATGATTTCAACCACTCCGAGAACCGGCCCGGATGATCCGAGGCCGATCTGCTTATCAGCCCGCAGCGGAGCAAAGGTGATGATTTTTGTTTCCTGTGGATACCAGAACAACAGCTCCAGAAAGCTTCCCTGCTGCAGCAGCCGGGATGTGGCCACTTTTTTCATGGCCTTTTCATAGTGAACGCCGCCTGCATTTTCCTGCCCGATCCGGCTTTGGTCAAAACTGTAGGAGATAATATTTTTTTCATCGTAAATGGTGACCATTTCCACATTAAAGCTGTGAACAGTGGAATGCACCACTTTGTCCATCAACAGAAATTGCTCTTTTCTTCTCAGACGGATTTCACCGTACTGGACCAAGGTGGGGATCATAAACCTGGAAATAATCTGGTGGTTGAGGTTTTCCACCAGTAAATTGGCATATTCCTCACTTTTTTGCAGCAGTATGTTTCTGACCCAGTGGGCGTTGAGCGCGGAAATAACAATGGTTGCCATGAACATGATCACCAGGGAGGAAAAGGTAAAAAATTTAACCAGCCGGAACGGCTTGGTTCCCTGGCTGTAATGGTTTTTTTGTAACATTAATTCCACAATTTTTGTGTTTTTAAAATAAATTCCTGCTGTATTTTTTTGCTGTTTTTTAAACAAAAAGCATGATAGCGCTTGACTTTACAAGAATATCATATCAAAGTATAGTCATATTGAAGCGGCAGATCAATATAAAAGATTGAAACTGGTATACACCCAAGTGACATTGGCTTAACTTCTTTTTTGTGAAAGTTTATGATATTTGGAAAAAAAGATCACCTTGTAGGTCTGGATATCGGCTCTTCTTTTATTAAGGTTGCAGAGCTCAAAACAGTTGGCAAGGGGCTCGGCCTTCATAAATTTGGCATGGCCCGCATCGAACCCGGTACCATTGTCGAGGGCAGGATCGTAAAAATGGATGCCCTTGCTGAAAATATTCAGTCCCTGTTTAAATCCCAGAAAATCCGCGAAAAAAATGTGGCCATATCAACCGGTGGGCACTCCGTTGTGATCAAGACCATCAATATCATGAAGCGGTCCGGAAAAGAACTGCACGATGCAATCAATTCAGAGGCGGAGCAGTACATCCCCTATGATATTGACGATGTTAATATTGATTATCAGGTGCTGGGTGAAAGTGAATTTTCGCCTGACCAGCTCAATGTCCTGCTGGTCGCCGTTAAAAAAGATCTGGTGGCTGAGTATATCCAGCTGATCCAGATGGCCGGGCTGAATCCCAGAATTATTGATGTGGATACGTTTGCGCTTCAAAATGCCTATGAAATCCTTCCTTATGAAAGCCGTGATAAAGTCACGCTCCTGATCGATGTAGGAGCATCCAAAACATCTTTGAACATTTTAAAGTCCAATGTCTCCTTGATGATGAGAGATACCGTGTCCGGGACCAACCAATTCATTGAAGAGATTGCCGATCAGTTTGATATTACAATCGCTGAAGCTGATCAGATAGCCAATGGCGAAGCGGTCGGCAGTATCAGTCCGGCCAGCGTCCAGGAAATCGCTCTGAAAATATCCCAGCTGTGGTGCTCGGAAATATGTGAAGTGGTCAACACCTATCAGTCGTCTGCTGATGATGAAACCGTTGAAAAAATTATTCTCAGCGGCGGCGGCGTGTTTATTGATGGATTTAAAGAAAGCCTTCTGTCTGAACTTGAGGCGGACGTGTCCATTATCAATCCGTTTGAAGGGCTGGTGGTGAACGAACGAAAATTTTCAGATTCCTTTATCGCCAAGGCGAGCCCCCTGGCGCCGATTGCCATTGGACTGGCTTTGCGAAGGATAGACGATAAATGATTAAGATCAATCTTTTACCATTCCGGCTTGCCAGGAAAAAAGAGAACATCCGACGGCAGATCTCTATTTTCTTTTTACTGATTTTTTTCAGTATTGCCGTACTTTTCTGGTACACTCAGATGATCAATAACCAAATTTTATCTTTAAACAATGATATTCAGCAGGTTGGACTGCAGATCGGCAAATATAAGGAAAAAGCAGACCGGGTGGCCCAGATCCAGAAAGATCTGAAAGCACTGGATGACAAACTGTCGATCATCTCTTCCCTTAAACAGCAAAAAGACAGGCAGCTCATCCTGTTTGACGGTATGACAGACCTTGTTGTTCAAGATCGGATGTGGCTTGAGCAATTTGATGTTAAAAACAACGCAGTGACAATCAAGGGAATTGCCTATGACAATCCGACTGTGGCGCAGTTTATGGAAGTGCTGGAATCCTCAGAGTTGTTTTATAAAGTAGATCTAAAAACCTCAAAGCAGAAAAAAATTCAAAATGATATCCTCCTAAAAGAATTTGAGCTGTTCTGTCTGAGGCAGAAACCTGAACCCGAAAGTGATTCAGCAGCAGGCAAGGCAAAAAATGGAAGAAAAAAATAGCAAATTCAGTGAGCTGAAAACAAAGCTCAACAACGGCTTTGAAAAAGTTGGGATGCTGACACGGCTTCAGCGTTTGCTGATCTGTGTTGCCACCTTTGCCCTGATCATGGGCGGATATTATTAT
>JAABSK010000087.1 GCA_011390435.1 Desulfobacteraceae bacterium
ATTGATCCAGCAGCAGATCAATGCCCGACGGATCAATGCCCGAAAAGTGTGAAAAATGCCGACTGGCGATATTACGGGCCAGCCGGTGCTGAATGTCGAAATACTTGGATAAGTATAATCTCTGATCTCCATCCAGCACCAGGGGAGTGCGGGTGGAACTGGACACCAGAGAAGAGCAGAACAGGGCTGACATCCATTCAGGTTTTTCAGGCAGCTGAAGTGTTTTTTCACCACCCTCTGATATTCCAATAACAGTTCCGGAAAGTTTTGGAATATCAATGCAAATGTGTCCCTGTGACAAGGCCCTGGAAACAAGTGCACACGCACCGGAAACCAGTGCATTGTCCTCATTGAAAATCCTGGTTATGGTTCTGGCAAAATAGTAATCCTGGTTTGAAAAATAACCAGCATCAAACAATTGATGGATATCAAACGCAATAAACGAATTCATCTGTTTCCCGGCAGATACCTCAGGGGGCGCTTCTCCTGCCGGAAAGAGATACAGAAGTTAAAGCCGCCTTCTGTCCACACCGTTTCGCCGGTCGTTTCTGGAAGACAGGTTGACAATAACGCCGTCCCGGATACTGCTTCTTCGATCCCTGTTGTGCTTTCGCCGCTCCCGCCGCAATTTTCTGGCAACTGTTTTCCGCCTTTCAGCAAACCCTTTGATCTCGTTAGGAGAATCAATTGCCGTATTGCTGCGCAGGGGAATTATTTTGTATTCAAACGTCATGATTATCTGCTGTTTATTAGGTTTATGAACTCTTTTTCGTCTGATAATACTCATCGTCAACAGATAAAGACAACTTTAGTTTTTCTATTTAAACTCCTCAATGTAGCGGTTGATCCTTAAGAACGGGACATACCGGGTATCAATGGTCAAAATATGATCAATCAGCCATTCTCTCAGGCTTTCAACCGTATCCGGTGTCAAAATTTCAACATCCTCGGACAGTTCACGCCGAAGGGCAATAAAGCGTTTGGTAAAATGCCGGTGAGCTTTGACATGGGAAAGAAAATCCGGATATCCTTTTTTTTTCAACAGCCGTTCTTCTGTGGCAAAATAGATCTTGCTGTAATCATTGATTTCATTGATAAGATTGATACACTCTTTCAGATCAGCTTTTGAGTTTTTCATCTTGATCAGCTGGTTGAACAATTCAAACATTTTTTTCTGATGGGCGTCGATCTCTTCGATATCGACACTGTATTTGGGTTCCCATTCAATTGTTCCGGACTTTGCCATTATTTATTGTCTCCTTTAATTTTTCGGTCAAAAAACAGGGTTCCCACCACTGCAACAGAAACACTGAGCGCAACAACACCGGCAAAGAGAACGCCGTTGCTGCCAAATTTCGAGTATAGAACAAACGGAACCACATATCCATACAACACTGCATGAAAGATGCCAATGCCTGCAATCCGGAGAACCAGTTTTTTTTTCATCCAATACTCGCCAGAAGTCTGGTATGAATATTGTTAAAACCTCCGTTTGACATCATCAGGACAAGATCCTTTGGTTTTACAAATGGTGTCAGAAAACGAATCAGCGCCTCTGTGTTTTCGAAATGATATGCCTCAATACCCAGGTTTTCAAGGTCTGCAACCAGTTGTGTGGTTGAAAATTTTTCATTGTCAGGAATCGGCTTTTTGATCTCTGGCTGGCAGATACACACCACATCTGCATCACAGAAAGCCTCCGGGTAAGTTGTCTGAAAAAAGCGGCGCATGCTAGTGTTGGTTCTGGGTTCAAATACCGCAATCACTCTTCCATCGGCATAAAACGGCTTTACCGCAGCAATGGTTTCTTTCACAGCTGTGGGGTGATGGGCAAAATCGTCCATCACTGTGACCTGGTTCCTGCATCCCCGGATCTCCTGTCTGCGCTTGACACCGGAAAAATTACACAGGGCCGCGATGATATCCTGGTCGCGGATACCGATTTTTTTGGCAGCAGCAATGCAGGCAAGGCAGTTGATCATATTGTGCCTGCCCACCAGGGATGTTTCAACTGAAAATGCCGTGTCCGGGCCTGTTACGTCAAAACAGGTTTTTGACTGGCAGCAGGTCATATTTTGAAAGGACCAGCGTCCTGTCCTGCCATAGGTTTCAACCCCGGCTGAACATTCAGCCAGAACCGCAGCCAGATGCTCACTGCTGTCATAGGCGATAAAGTGGGCCGTCTCCTGATTTTTCACGATAAAGTCCTTGAACACTCCCTTGATCTGATCAATGTCTTTAAAGATATCTGCATGATCAAATTCAATCCCCGTCATAATGGCAATTTCAGGAGAATAGTGCATGAACTTGGGACCTTTATCAAAAAAAGCGGTGTCGTATTCATCCCCTTCGATCACCATATAGTCGCCGGCACCGATTCTGAAACTGGAATTGAAATTCTGAAGAATCCCCCCGATCATAAAAGAAGGGTCCATTCCTGCGGTGTAAAGCACATGGGCCATAATGGAAGCGGTAGTGGTTTTGCCATGGGTACCTGTGACCAGAATGATTTTCCTGTCACGGGCAATAAACCGGTTCACCGCCTCTGGCATCGAAAGATAGGGAATCTTCCGTTCCATTACTGCACTGGCCTCGACATTTTGCCGGGTCACGGCATTGCCGATGATCACAAGATCCGGGTCATGATCCAGGTGGGACAGGTCATATCCTTCGAAAAGCTGAACCTTTCTGGTGCGCAGAAAATCACTCATGGGCGGATAAACATTGGCATCTGAACCTGAAACCGTATATCCCTGTTCTTTTAAAAGACAGGCCAGCGTTCCCATACCGGTTCCACAGGCGGCAATCAAATGAATTTTTTGTGTCATATCTGCCTTATAATTCTGCCATTGCCTGCCGGGCAGCATCAATGGTCTGATCAATGTCTGCGTCAGAATGGGCAACCGAGACAAAACAGGCCTCAAACTGGGATGGCGCCAGATACACGCCCTTTTGCAGCATGGATCGATAAAATCTGGCAAATCGCTCAAGATCGCTTTTCTTTGCATCTTCAAAGTTATGTACCGGTTCATCTGCAAAGAAAAAACCTGCCATCGCACCGACACTTGCGGTCTGCAGGGCAATACCACTTTCGTAAGCCGCTGCCTTGAATCCATCCATCAATTTCCGGGTTTTGGCATCAAGGTTCTGGTAAACCCCTTTTTTACGGAGCTCAGTCAATGTGGCAATCCCGGCAGCCATGGCCAGCGGATTGCCAGACAGCGTACCTGCCTGGTACACGCCACCGGCCGGTGCAATAAATTCCATGATCTGCTTTTGACCGCCATAAGCTCCAACAGGGAGGCCTCCGCCGATCACCTTTCCAAAACAGGAGAGATCCGGACGTATCCCGAATACACCCTGGGCAGAGCCCCTGCCCACTCTGAATCCGGTCATGACCTCATCAAAAATCAGGACAGCCCCATACTTCCGGGTTTCTTCGCGAAGGGTTTCCAGAAATCCAGGGTCTGGCAGAACCATGCCCATGTTGCCGGCCACCGGCTCAACAATGACACCAGCCACCAGCTCCCCTTTTTCATCCATCACACGCTTGAATCCTTCCAGGTCATTGTATTTCAAAGACAAGGTGTGAGAAATCACTGCATCTGGAATCCCGGGACTTCCAGGGATGCCCAGCGTTGCCACGCCAGATCCTGCTGCAACCAAAAGCGTATCAGCATGTCCGTGATAACAGCCGTCAAACTTGATCACCACATCCCGGCCGGTATAGCCTCTGGCCAGACGGACAGCGCTCATGGTGGCTTCAGTTCCGGAATTGACCATTCGTATTTTTTCCACAGAAGGCACCATCTCCACCACCATCTGGGCAAGACGGGTTTCCAGCCGGGTGGGGGCGCCAAAACTGGTGCCGGTCTCCAACACCTGGGTAATCGCGTCAATCACTGCTTTCGGGCGATGTCCCAGAATTAGGGGACCCCAGGACAGGACATAATCAATATACTCATTTTCGTCTGCATCATAGAGCTTGCTGCCCTCCCCTTTTTCAATAAAAACAGGCTGACCTCCCACAGAGCCACAGGCCCTTACCGGAGAATTCACGCCACCCGGAATCAGTTCTTGTGCGTGTTTAAACAATATTTCAGATTGTGATGTAGACATATGTTTTCCCTTTGTTTCAAGTTATCATCATTCATGGTGCAAAAGCTTTTTATAATATCAAACCTCTGATTCACGGGTCAACCGCTTTTTCTCCTTTGCAATAAAACAAAAACATATTGACATTTTTTGGCACGACTGTTAGATTCACTGCGTTCTTCATACGGGCCGTTAGCTCAACTGGTAGAGCAACTGACTCTTAATCAGTAGGTCCCGGGTTCGAGTCCCTGACGGCCCACCAGAAATGACAAGGGTTCTCAGTTTTGATTACTGAGAACCCTTTTTATTTTTAAACAAATTCTGTCGTTGCGAAAAAACCTTGTAATCGCCGGTGAATCATGCTTAATTTCTCTACTGGCAGCACGCATTCGAGAACAATTATGATGAACAAAAAATCAATTCTAAAATCAGCCGGGTTCAAAATTATCAGCATTGGCTTAGTCCTCGGACTGGTCTTTGTTCTCTTCTCCGGTTATCTGGCCCACCAGTTTATGGGCACCACCAAAGCGCAGAGACTGCTTCACCTGAAACAGGCGACCCAGATGGCAAGAAATTCCATTGAACCGATACTTGCAAAATACCGTGCCCGGGAAATATCCGGAAAAATCGCCTTAGAACAGGTTCGGGACCTTGTCAGAAGGATGGTTTACAACGATCACATCGGTGAAAATTATATTTTCATGAGCTCGTATGACGGCATCATGCTGGTCCAGCCCTTTGAACCTGAAAAAGAGATGACAGATGTGTGGAACCTGAAAGATGCGAATGGGGTGTATATTATTCAGGCGTTGATAAATGCAGCCAGATCGGAAAAAGGCGAAGGTTATGTGTCCTACCATTATCAAAGACCCGGTCAGACAGCTGCACAGGAAAAGATATCCTTTGTCATTGGTATCCCGGAATTAGCGTGTTATATCGGTACCGGCCAGTATATGGCTGACCTTCGAAAAAGCCAGATTATCTATATCTTAAAAATTACCGGTTTAACTTCTGTTCTGCTGATCCTGCTCGCCTGCCTGGTATGGGCATCAACAAAAGAGATCCGGATACAAAATGCCCGGCTGCAAAAAACAGAACAGGAACTCACTGCCATATTCAATAACACCTTCCAGTTCATCGGCACGCTCTCTCCTGACGGGATTTTGCTGAAAGTCAACCGGTCAGCACTGGCATTCATTGAAATGGATGAGGCATCGGTTATCGGGAAACCTTTCTGGGATACACCATGGTGGCAGAAAGATGCAGTGAAATCCCGTCTGAAAAAAGCGGTTCACGATTGCGCCAACGGCGAATTCTGCCGTTTTGATGTTACGCACAGCCGTCCGAATCAGGAAAAATTTTTTATCGATTTCAGTCTCACGCCTATTTTTGATGAAAAAGGGGCTGTCTTATTTCTGTTAGCCGAAGGCAGAGATATGACAGATCTGACAAAAGCTGCAAACGACCTGATCAGAGAAAAAGAATTTTCTGACAACCTCATCAACAGCCTGCCAGGGCTTTTCTATTTATACCGGCGTGAAGGAAAACAGTTTGTCTTGACAAAATGGAACCTGAATCATGAAAGGCTGCTGGGGTTTTCTCCGGTTGAACTTCAAAATGCCCCGATAACCACTTTTATTCAAAAAACGAGCCTCCCGGATCTGAAAGCGGCAACAACAAAAGTGATCGAACAGGGCTATATCAACATTGAACTTGATGTGCGGAAAAAAAATGAAACATCCATCCCTTTTCTTTTTATGGCAAGAAGTTTTGAACAGTCCGGGGATCTGTTCATCGTCGGCACCGGCATCGATCTGAGCGAACAAAAAAAAGCACAGGCAGATAAAAAAGCGCTGGAAAAAATGCTGAACCAGTCGCAGAAAATGGAGGCCGTTGGGACACTGGCAGGTGGAATTGCCCATGATTTCAACAATATCCTGACAGCCATCCTGGGGTATGCAGAACTTGTTAAAGACAGGATCTCCTCAACGACCACAGCAGCAGAGATGCAGAACCAGATCATCAACTCGGCGATCCGGGCAAAAGAGCTTGTTCAGCAGATTCTGCTGTTCAGCAGGCAGGCAGAACAGGAAATGAAGCCGGTCCGCCCTGAATTGATCATCACCGAATCACTGGCGCTTTTAAGGCCACTCATCCCGACGACCATAGAGATCAGGCAGAATATCTCAGAAGGACTGGGGGCCATACTTGCAGATGCCACACAGATTCAGCAGATCATCATGAATCTGTGCACCAATGCGTATCATGCCATGAGGGAAACCGGCGGTGTGATCGAAGTGTCCCTTTCCGAAAAAAAGATTCTGCCGGATAATTCCCTGTATCCTGAACTTTCACCGGATCCTGGCAGTTACTTTTTTCTGGAAGTCAGTGATACCGGACATGGCATGGATCAGGCAACCCTGGAAAAAATTTTTGATCCTTATTTTACCACAAAAGAAAAAGGTGAAGGGACTGGCCTTGGATTATCTGTTGTCCATGGAATCGTAAAAAACTGCGGCGGTGATATCAAAATTTACAGTAAGCCCGGCCAGGGAACCCGTATCCATATCTATTTTCCAAAAATAGAGGCTGCTGACACCCCGGATATGACAGATCCGCAAAAGACAGTTCTTCAGACCGGCAGGGAACGCATTCTCTTGGTGGATGATGACGACGCGGTTCTGGATGTGCTCAAGAACTCGCTTGAAAGTCTTGGCTACCAGGTTACAGCTGTTCCGGGCAGCCGTGAGGCACTCGAAGAATTCAGCCGTGCCAAAGATCGTTTTGACCTGGTCATCACTGACATGACCATGCCGCATATGACCGGGGTTGACCTGTCCAGGCAGATATTTGAAATCAACCCTGACATCCCCATTGTGCTGTGCACAGGATACAGTGAACTGATCACAACCGAAAAAGCTGCTGCCATCGGAATTAAAGCATTTCTGATGAAACCGGTCCTTCGAAAGGTGTTATCCCAGACAATCCGGGAAGTGCTTGACAGACAGCGATCTCTCTGATTAAAAATTTCTTTTTTATTGCTCTGTCATTGCCAGTTTTGCACCAAGGGCTGCAAAAATGACAGCAAATATTTTTTGTAGCCAGACGCGGCTGCGATGCTTGCGCGCCAATCTTTGAAAAGACCCGCTGAAACTGTATAAATAACACCCGTACCCGGTATCAGCACGATGACCAGTGACGTAAGTAGGAATTCCGTACTTAACATTATGTATCTACCTTTTTTTATTTCAAAATAATGCTACCCGCAAAACAGAACAGGTGCTGACTCCGTGTGCATGCAGCACTCCATTTTGATCCTTTAGCCTGCCTTCAGCAGTTGCCAGCTTTTTACCGATATGTATTGGCCTTGCCTCGCAACGCAATCTCCCCGTGTCGGCAGATACAGGTTTAATAAAATTTACTTTGACCTCAATCGTTGTGCAGCTAAAGCCTTTTGGGAGCGTAGACAGAACAGCAGCTGTCATTGTCGTGTCAAGTAATGTTGAAAGGATACCGCCGTGCACTGTTGCAAACGGATTATAATGATATTCTGCAGGCGTTAGTTCAAAAGCTGCATACCCATCATCCACTTCACAAATGTTGTAGCCGACAAGATTGGCAACGGGTGGAGGATTTATTTTTCCATCTTTTATTGCCTTTAAATAATCTAATCCGGAAATTGAAGCGGCAGCATCCCTTTTATTTATTTCCGGATCACTCCAGGATATGGTTTTTCTTCTTTCCATTTGAACTCCTGTTGATTGATGCTCAGCGGCCACCAGAGATCCAATTGATTTGACAAGGAGTATACCATGAAACAATCCGAAGTAAACCGTTTTAACAGATTTTATGAACACCGGCTGAATAACCTGATCGCCTGAACCAAATACAAAAAAAAGGGTTCCAGCATTTTACTGAAACCCTTTTTTTATATTTGGTCGGGACGGCGTGATTTGAACACGCGACCACTTGTCCCCCAGACAAGTGCGCTACCAGACTGCGCTACGCCCCGGAATTAACCGGTCTGATCTGTCAAACAGACACCGCGACTTTTATCATTCTTTGAAAATGGTGTCAAGGTATATTACCGTGAAACACAGGGCCAACGCATGTAAATATTAAAAAGCCCCTATGTTCTGCCGGGTGTTGTTCATGATATGTCAGTCAAACATCACTTTCTCCAGATAATCTGTATCCATCGCTGCATTCAGCCGTTTGCTTTTTACACTGCCCTTGAATCGTTTATTCTCCCTCAGCAGGTTCAGCGCAATGTGCCGGATTGCTGCAAAATTCTCCGGAGCCGATCCTTTTCGTATCCGGCTTTCATCCTCCCGAAAGGCAATATCCAGAACCCAGTGTACTGAATGGTGAGTAGGCCGCAGGAACCTCCCCTGCAGCCTCTCGCAGAACGGTACGTGAACCTCTCAATTCATACCGCTCCCATCAAGCAAACGATCCTACCATTCCTGCCCGCCAATGGGCAAACAGCCTCGGATTCTTCTTAGCTATCTCTTCGATGAACCTCGTGGCTCGACTTTTGTGTCTGCGCAGAGCCTTATGCTTACGCCTTGCCCAGCGTACCAGAGCTTTGTTGATTTGTCTGAACACTTTGTACATCTCTGAACGACAGAATTGACTATAGTAACCTAACCAACCATTTATCATGGGGTTCAGCCATCCAGCCATCTGCCCAATATTCATTTCTGTCCGCATTCTGATCCTCAATTTACGGATTTTAAATCTCATAGCCTTCTGAGCAATTTTACTCACTGCTGGTGTAAAACTGACAAACAAACTGTTCCGTTTGCGGTTTTTGACCACTCTTGGCCGAAAGGTATATCCAAGGAAATCGAAACTTATGTGTTCATGCCTGCCCTTCCGCTTCCCATCTTTGCAATATGCAATTTTGGTTTTGTCAGGATGAAGCGCCAAACCACATTCGCTGAAACGTTGATTTAACAACGCCAACATCTGCCCCGCCTCCTTTTCACTCCGGCAATGAACCAAACCATCATCTGCGTAACGACACCACTTTGACGATGGATAATGCTTTTGCATCCATTTATCGAAAACATAATGCAAGAAAAGATTCGCCAAAATAGGGCTTATCACACCACCCTGAGGTGTTCCTTGCGTCCGATTGATCACTTCATTATTTATTTTAACCATTGGCGCTGTTAACCAGCGTTCGATATATAAACAAATCCACGGGTTATCAGTATGTTTCCGCACAGCTTTCATTAGCAAATCATGACGGATGTTGTCGAACAATCCTTTGATATCAAACTCCAGCACCCAATCCTGATACCAGCACCGTTGCCTTGTCACCCGAATCGCATCAATTGCCGATTTATTCGGCCGATAACCATAAGAATCTGGCAAAAAGTGAGGCTCAACTAATGGTTCAAAATTCATTCTAACCACCATTTGTGCCACACGATCAGCAACAGTTGGAATCCCGAGTAATCACTCTCCACCGGATTTCTTGGGTATCGCCACCCCCTTGACTGGAGGTGGGTGATAACTGCCTGATGACAGACGGTTCCAGAGTTTGTACAGGTTCCCTTTCAAATTTAATTCAAAATCAATGATGGTTTGACCATCAATCCCTGCCGCACCCTTATTGGCTTTCACCATCTCCCAGGCACGGTACACATCCCATTTATCAATGGTAAAAGGTTTTGCCTTGACCACGACACCTCCTCCTGCATGGCAGTTGGGTGACTGGTAAGGCGGCCTGACGTTACCCCTTCGCTCCACGCCCATTACAGACGTCTCCTCACTACTACAGGTAACTCCGCCCCAGTATCACACTTTGGTACTCTCATACTTATCAATTCAGTGATTTGCATTTCTCCCTTAGCATCGTGATGACTGGTTCCCGCAGTTCCCAAGAAGAGCCCAGTACAGAGTCACGCCCACTATACGCCGGACACCACCTACGCAGCATTCGGAATTCACCCGTAGATTTATCCCGAGAGATAGAAACGCCCTCGGTTTTGATGTCATGTCTTTGGATTACGACGCGTCCACATAGGTTCGGTTTAACTCGTCTCTCTGCACCACACCTGCCGAACTTTTCGTTCGTACTTTGACCTCAACGCTCACTACCATAGCTCTTAACCACAGCAGCTTGAGGTGGTTTGAGGCCGGCTTCCGACAGCAGACCTCAGTGGACCTACCACCATCTCTTCCTGAGCTTATGCCACAAATTTCCAGCACGTCCTTATGCTGTAAGTTTGTGTGCCT
>JAABSK010000088.1 GCA_011390435.1 Desulfobacteraceae bacterium
CGATTTATAACATGCGGTATGAAACCATGCCCAGGGAAGAACTGGTGCTGATCCAGCTTTCAAGACTGAAAACCACCCTAGAGCGGGTATATGCAACCGTTCCCTTTTACACCAATGCCTTTGACAAGGCCGGCATCAAACCTGCGGACATCAAAACCATGGCTGATCTGCAGCGTCTGCCGTTTACCACCAAGCAGGATCTGCGGGACAACTATCCGTACGGCATGTTCTCTGTTCCCATGCAGAACATTGTCCGTATCCATGCCTCGTCCGGAACCACTGGGAAACCCACTGTGGTCGGCTATACCCGCAGGGATATTTCCACCTGGGCGGAGCTGATGGCCAGAAGTTTTTCAGCTGCCGGCGCCACGTCCTCGGATATCATCCACAATGCTTACGGCTATGGGCTGTTTACCGGCGGACTCGGAGCCCATTACGGCGCAGAACGTCTGGGCGCATCTGTCATTCCCATCTCCGGCGGGAACACCAAGCGTCAAATCACCATCATGCAGGATTTCAAACCCACCATTCTTACCGGTACACCGTCGTATATCCTTCATCTGGCTGAAGTTGCAGAAGAGATGGGGGTTGATTTCAAAAAACTTCATTTTAAAGCCGGAATTTTCGGGGCTGAACCCTGGTCGGAAAAGATGCGGGGGGAGCTGGAATCCAAACTGAACTTAAAAGCCATTGATATCTATGGGTTAAGTGAGGTTATGGGTCCGGGAGTCTCGATTGAATGCCATGAAGAGCAAAAGGGACTGCATATTTTTGAAGATCATTTCATTCCTGAAATCATCGACTCTGAAACCGGAGAGGTCTTGCCCTACGGTGAATCCGGCGAACTGGTTTTCACCTCGATCACCAAGGAAGCGTTTCCGATTATCCGCTATCGGACCAAGGATATCTGCTCATTGAACCCGGTTCCCTGCCGGTGCGGCAGAACCCATATCCGGATGAACAAACCCACTGGCCGTGCCGATGACATGCTGATTATCCGGGGAGTCAATGTCTTTCCCTCCCAGATTGAAAGTGTGCTGATGGAAACCAAGCAGATTCTGCCCCATTACCAGCTGGTGGTTGACAGGGTGGATAATCTGGATACCCTGACCGTCATGGTGGAAATTGATGAGTCCCTTTTCAGTGATGAAATCAAAACCCTCCAGACAATGGAATCCAAATTGTCCAAAGACATTAAAGAATACCTGGGGGTATCTGCCAAGGTCCAGCTGGTGGAACCCAAAACCATTGCCCGGAGTGAAGGCAAGGCGATACGCGTCATTGACAAGCGAAAAATTTAATCTATAGGTACAGGGGGTAACGTATGTTTGCAGAGCAAATATCCATATTTATTGAAAACAAGGAAGGCCGTCTGGCAGAAGTCACTGCGATTTTAAGAGATGCCGGTGTGAATATCCGGGCATTGTCCCTTGCCGACACCACAGATTTTGGTGTACTGCGCCTGATCGTGGACAACAATGAAAAAGCTGAAGCTGCATTGAAAAATGAGGGGTTTACCGTTGGTAAAACCAAGGTGCTGGCCGTTGAGGTGGAAGACAAACCCGGAGGGCTGAACTTTATTCTCAATTCACTGTCTGAAAACGAAGTAAATGTTGAATACATGTACGCCTTTGCCAACCCGCAATGTAAAAACGCCATCATGATCTTCCGGTTTGATGATCCTGAAAAGGCCCTGACAGTTCTCAACCAGAAACAGATCAAAGTCATCAGTACAGACGATATCTGCAATCTGTAGACTGCTGAAAACAGGGAAATATCGCCACTGCCCGGCGCTGTTTCCCTGTTCGGCCTGATCAATCAGATGGCGAGCCAATCAAAAGGGTCACAAATGTTGATCTGATTTTTCAACGTCAAAAGCAGTGATCCCTTGTAAAGCGTTACAACAGAACAGAACGATCGCTGGTTACCTTTCGAACCAGCTCTCTGTAGTCGGAAGATGCCGTGCTCCCCGGCGCAAATTCAAAAATGGATTTACCATATGAAGGTGCTTCAGAAAGGCTTTCACAATACCGAATCGGCGTACAGACATATTCAGGATACAGTTTGGTCAATTGAGTTAAAATGGTTTCAGGACCTTTGACCCGTGTGTCCATGAATGTCGGAACAATATATTTCAACATCACTTCCTTCCGGTATTTCTGAATTGATCCCAGAGATTTCATGAATTCAGAAAGGCCCTGCAGGGGCATGACCTCCAGCGCCACCGGCACCAGAACCTCGGTCGCATAGAACAGGACATTGACAATGAGCTGGTCCCACCCCGGAGCCGTATCAATAATCACATAATCATACCGGCTCTCAATCTCTTTCATGGCTTCAGCCAGCGTCCATTCGGCACCAAAGCTTTTACGGTCGATGATCCGTTTGACACCGGCCAGAGATTTCCCGCCGGACAGAAGCCACAGATTCTTCCTGGCCCGGATGACACATTCTTCAGGGGACAGCTCTTTTGTCAGCAATTCTGTCAGCCCTGCCCGTGCCTTTTTGCCGAGAATATAAGACGACTGGCCCTGTGTGTCCGTATCCACCAGTAAAACTT
Organism: Desulfobacteraceae bacterium; assembly: GCA_011390435.1. The sequence continues at coordinate 2,561 of JAABSK010000088.1, forward strand.
TGTACCCGGCAAGGGCAAGGCCTGCGCTGAGGTTGACCGAAGTCGTTGTTTTTCCAACCCCGCCTTTGCTCAAGGTGACGCAGATTCTGCGAATAGCAGGTTTTGACTCTGTTTTAATTTTGGTGACAGGCGTTTGTGATTTTGATTTTTGATCCAGTTGAACCGGGAATTTGTGGCCGCATGATTTGCAGCGTGCCGCAATGGTTTTGCCCAGTGAAGTATTTTCCTGGAGGCTTTCCAAATTGACTTTATGCTTTTTTGCGCACTTAGGGCATACAATAATCGCCACGGATCCTCCTTTTCTGCGTCCTCAGGAACAGTATCAACCCGAATCTCTCATATCTGTTTTTAAACATCACCCGCAATATGGCCATGTTCCAACAATCGATTTTTCATTTCAGACAGCACAGTGGCAAGCCGGTCTGTTTTGTCCGTATCAATCCCGGTCCATTCAATACCGCAGTGCCAGAGGTGTTTTTCACCGGGAGATACATGAATTACTCTGCCGGTCAGGTGTTCAAGGCAGAGATCAAAAAGATGAAGTTCACACATGGGAAGGACCTGACCGCTTACAAACCGGTTCTGTTCCTCAACAGGAATCCGGATACCGCCTGGAGAAATGTCCAGAATGTCATACCTGCCATCCTGGATTTTTACCCAGACATCCTGGGCATTTTCAACAGGCACACGAAAATTTTTCCTGACGATTTCAGGCAGGTTTGAGTCGGTTTCTGCGTTATCAAATTCAATGGATTGGTTCACCGGGCCACCTGTTATATGATATCAATTTATATCGCAATCACTGGCATTTGAAACATATACCAAATAAAAGCAAAGTCAGGCAAGCAAAATTCTTTGGAACAACGTAAAAAAGGGTGCAGAACCTGTTGTTCTGCACCCTTTTTAAAGGTCTATAACAAATATGGTAAGATTCAGTGCAATTATCCGCCGATGATCGCAGTTGCAGCGTTCAGTGCAGGATGAGCGAACATCAGAATCAAAGAGACAACCAGTGCGTAGATACACAGAGACTCAATCAGGGCCAGACCGATCAGCATGTTCACCTGAATTTTACCGGCTGCTTCAGGATTTCGTGCGATACCGCTCATAGCACCGTTCAGGCCCATACCCTGACCAATTGCACAACCAAATGCCGCGATACCAATGGCAAGACCTGCCGCCCAAACACTACTTACTAGAAATTCCATGTTTTACTCCTTAACATAATTAAATTTAATATAATATAAAAAAACAACGGGCTTCTTCCGTTTCCCGTAAAACGCCTATGATTAATGTGCTTCTTCAATGGCACCGGCAATATACATGGTGGCCAGAAGGAAAAAAACAAATGCCTGTACAAGGGCAACAAATGAGCCCAGGGCCATGACCGGCAATGGTGCCAGAAAAGCACCGCCCAGTCCCAACAGAATGATCACAACCAGTTCATGCCCTGCCATATTTCCAAACAGACGGAAGGTCAAAGAGAGCACTCGTGCACTGTGACCAATGATTTCAATGAAAAAAAACAGCGGGATCATGGCAGGAATCGGTCCCAAAAAATGTTTGATATACTTGACTCCGTGGTGCTGAATACCGACAACATGACTCCAGAGAACAGCGATAAGCGCCAGTGCCAGTGTGGTGTTGATGTTAGCGGTTGGCGGAAAAAACGTGGGCACCAGCCCCATAAGGTTTCCGAACAGAACAAAGAGAAATATGGTCAGCACCAGTGGATAATAAGGCCGTCCTTCTTCACCAGTAATGGTTACCATAAAGTCTTCGAGCCCTGAAATCACGACTTCAAACACATTCTGAACTCCCGAAGGAACCATTGAAATACTTTTTCCGGCAAGCCACCCCAGGATTATCAAAATAATCATTGCAAGCCACATATAGACTACGTGGGGATATGCGGCTGCGAATTCTTCCAGCCCGAATAAACCAAAAAGTGATGTCAGTAACAAATACGGATGTTCCACTTTATATTGCCTCCTTGAAAAATAATCGTGTTAATTCAATCATCGCCGCAATAAACATGCTTGCCACCACTACGGAGAGCCCAGCAATCAGACCCAGAGGATGAACAATATGTTTTGATATCAGCAGAAAGATTATAAAGCCGCTTACTGCAAATCGAATATAATATTTCATCAGGACATTTCCGACCACGGACCGCCCTTTTATTAGAACAACTTCAGGATCAAACATGGTTTTCAGTGTATTTTTCAACAGATGGAAATTCACTGCAGCAATCAGTCCGCCCAGAACAAGACCCAGCGCAAATTCCGCCGAAGCAACCATGGTTCCAAACACTCCGCTGAAAAAAAGCAGCAGCCAGTTTGTCCGGATAATGAAATCAACTGTTTTATGTAAATCCTGCATTAAAACTTTCTACCCTTTTTTCCCGCCCGTATGATGTTGCTGAAACCAGCGGCAATTCCCAACGCCAGACCGATAAACAAAAGAACCGGCTCGGTATCAAACTTTTTGTCCAGCCACATTCCCAGAAAAAGTCCGATGAAAATGGCCAAAGCCACCGACATGCCAAGACTGGCAAAATACCCGAGCTCTCTTACGGTCCTGCCAGTTTCATTTTTCATCTAAAACCTTCCTGATCGTCATACTGACGGCATTAAAAGATCAATTTATCTTGGAAGCAAATATCATATGCAACCTTACAAGTCAACGTGAAATCCATCAAATCATCGTTAAAAATCCAGTGCCGCTCTCCCCTACAACCTGCCCGATCTGCCAGGCATTTTCACCCTGGTTTTTCATCTCCGCCATAAAAAGACGGGCCTTACTTTCCGGCAGAAATACCAGAAGACCACCCGAAGTCTGCGGATCGAACATCAGATCCACCCGGGCTTTTTCAACCTGATCACTGATCTGCACCACATCCTTAAAAAACCGGCGGTTATTATGGGCACCGGCCGGGACCAGCCCCATACCGGCAAACTCAAGCGCACCCGACAATAACGGAACATTGGCGGTAAAAAGATGAAACGCTTTTTTAGACCCTTTTGCCGCCTCCAGCAGGTGACCTGCAAGTCCAAATCCAGTCACATCAGTACAGGCAGTTGGGTGAAACGCTGCCATTGTCTCAGCCGCTGTCTTGTTGAGTCTGGACATCACAGCTGCCGCCTCCCGGATCTGTTCCAATGATGCCAGCTGCGCTTTTACAGCCGTGGACAGGACCCCTGTTCCCACAGGTTTTGTCAGCAGGATAAAATCCCCGGTTTGTGCACCGGAATTGGTCACCACCGCCTTGGGATGCACCACCCCGGTGACTGACAGCCCGTATTTGAATTCAGCATCATCCACAGAATGTCCGCCCACCAGGGTTGCCCCGGACTCATTGATCTTGTCAAGACCGCCTTCCAGTGTCCGGGCCAGAATCTCTTCCGGCAGGTCACAGCTTGGAAAACAGACGATGTTCATCACGGTAACAGGCGTCCCGCCCATGGCATACACATCACTCAGGGAATTGGCTGCTGCAATCTGGCCGAATTCATACGGATCATCTGTTACCGGGGTCAGAAAATCAAGGGTCTGAATCAATGCCGTATCTTCATTGATCTGATAAACACCGGCATCGTCCGGGGAATCCAGCCCGACAATAAGGTTGGGATGACTTTGAATTTTCAGACGACTGACAATTCGATCCAGCGTCCCTGGATCCAGTTTGGCTGCTCAACCCGATGCCTTGACTTTCTGTGTCAGTAATATTTTTTCACTCTTTTCCATGGGAACCTGGCTTTCAAAATGTTAATGCACTGCAGCACACTTCTGGTCTGCAGGCATGTTGTTATTCCATGGCAATCACACAGGCAAAACGACCGGTCTGCTTTTCCCTGCGATAGGAATAAAAGGATTGCGTATTGCACTTTGTGCAGATTGCCATGTTTTCAATATGTGCGGGGGTGACCCCTTTTTCAGTCAGCTGATCCGTTGTCATCTGCCAGAAATCAAAATAAGGAGCGTCCGCCCGTTTATATCTCCACAGCACCTGGGGAATCTCGTCCGTGTAATTGATGAACTCGGCACAGCAGGGTCCCAGTGACGGAGAGATGCCGGCAAGAATCGCATCAGGCCTGCAGCCGAACTGTTCGATCATCACGTCCAGGCAATGCCCAACAATGTTTTTGATACTTCCCCGCCATCCGCTGTGAACATTGGCAACCACATGTTGAACCGGGTCATGGAGCATGATTGACTGGCAGTCTGCCACCTGGATAACCAGAAATATGCCGGGGATATCCGTTACACAGCCGTCTGCCGTATACAGCTCCGTTCCTGGCTGAAAGGATTCCGACAGGTCATTGCCGGATTTTTTCAATACCGTTATACGATCGCCATGCACCTGGTTGAGAAAGATCATGGGCCTCATCCCCATCTTCTGTATGATGCGCTTGCGATTCCGGGCAACCAGCGATTTTTCATCTCCTGAATTCATGCCGACGTTCAATGAATCAAACCTGCCTGAACTGAAACCACCGGACCGGGTGAACACCCCGTGGACAAGACCTGGCTGCTGTTTGAACAGGTTAAATTCACAGGTCTCCATGGTGTCACCGCTCATAGTAAAGCATTCCAATGCGCTGAATAATGTGTGTGGTTGAAATTTCCGGCTCAAGCCGGACCCGTTCGATCCGGCCGCCGTTTTTTTTCACAAAGTCCGCGCCGACAATCTGCTCTTCAGCCCAGTCCGCACCCTTGACCAGTACATCCGGACAGATCGCCTGAATCAATTGTTCAGGATCCGGGGTATCAAAGATCACCACATGGTCGATACAGCCCAGTGCAGACAACACCTGTGCCCGGTGATCCTGGCTGATAATCGGCCGTTTTTCCCCTTTGATACGCTTTACGGACTGATCGGAGTTCAACCCGAGAATCAGAACATCTCCAAGGGTTGCTGCATGGGTCAGGTATGTCACGTGACCGGCATGAAGAATATCAAAACAACCGTTGGTAAAAACGATCGTCTGGTGATTTTTCCGGTATCCCATGCTTAGCGCCTGAATCCGGGATAAACTGACCACTTTATCCATCCACATCCGTCTCCTGAGTGTTGAAACGGTTCGTTAAATCATTTTCTGTCTTAGAGATACCCGAAAAACCGGGGCAAAAACAGTACCAGCTCAGGCCAATAGGTCAGAAAAAACAACACGGCAATCTGGATTGCCACAAACGGCACCACTGCCCGTGACACAAACAGAATGTCCCGCTGACCTAATGATCCAGTGATAAACAAACTGACCCCCATCGGCGGCGTACAATAGCCAATGGCAAGGTTTACCGTCATGATCAGACCAAAATGCATGGGATCCACATTAAACGGGCCAAGGAGAGGTAGAAAAACCGGGCCAAGAATCAGGGTTGCTGAAATGATATCCATGAACATGCCGACAATCAGCAGCAAAATATTCATGGTCAGCAGAAACACAACCGGAGAACTGATATTGGCTACAACAATTTCCGCCACCCGGTTGGGAATGTTTTCAAAAGTCAGAAACCGGCCAAAGCAGGTGGCACCGGCAACAATCAGCAGCAGGGTTGCGCTGGTGACCGCGGAACTGACCGTAATTGATTTCACATCCTTAAATCCCATGGAACGGTAGATGAACAGTTCCACAAAAAAGGCATACACGCTGGCCACTACGGCTGCTTCATTGGCAGTGAACATCCCTGAAAAAATCCCGCCGAAAATAATAAAGATCAGCATGACCGCCCAGAAACCTTCTTTGAAAATCTGAAACAGCTGGCGAAAGGACGGGGCAGGAACCATATTGATGTCCGTTCGTTTCCGGTACAGGAGATAGGTATAGATACACACACAGCCAATAATCATCACACCGGGTATGAAACCGGTGATAAACAGGCCTTCCAGCGATACATTACTGATCATGGAATAAAAGATCATCCCGATACTGGGCGGTATAATCACCCCCAGGTTGGGAGAGGTGGCCATCAGTCCCAGGGTATAATCTTCATCATATCCGTTCTTGATCAAGGCTGGAATCATGAATCCGCCAAGAGCCACAACCGTTGCAACGGTCGAACCGGAAATGGCACCGAAAAGACCGCATCCGATCACCCCTGCCATACCAAGACCGCCGGGCAGCCAGCTGACCAGTGCGTTGGCAAGGCTGATAAGCTTTTCAACGGTCTTACCTTTGCTCATGATGTTACCGCAGAGAATAAAAAACAGCACCACCACCAGCGGAAATTTGTCCAGACTCCGGAACAGGGTCTGCACCAGCAGTGTCAGCGGATAATCCAGAAACACGATAAACCCGACAGCTGACGCCAGAAACAGGGACAAAAACACCGGAACATAGGTGGCCATGCATCCGAGCAATATACACAAGATCACCAGGTCACTCAGCTGCATGGGTCGATCCTTTAACTGTCTTAAAATCCAGAACAATCACCTGAACGGTCCGGATAAACATCATGACTCCCACCACCGGCATGATCGAGTAAATCGCCACAAGCGGAATCTGCATGATGATGGTTTTCTGGTGGGTTAAAAACTGCTGGTGGGCCATCTGGTATCCATAATATACCATCATGGCCGCAAACATCAGCATCAGAATGTCTGCATAAAACGTCAGGCCGGTTTTCAGCCGTGGAAAAATCTGAACAATGGCATCGATTTTAATCATGGCCCGCTGTTTGATCGCCACACTGGCGCCGATAAAGGTGGAATAAATAATGACAATCCGCACCAGTTCCTCGCTCCAGGCAAGCGTATAGTTAAAGCCGTATCGCAGCACCACATTGGCAAACAGGGACAGCAGGGCCGCCATCACAATGATGAAAAGGGTCCATTCCTCTACAAACGTCAATGCCGCATCAAGTTTTTTCAGTATTTTTCCAAACATATACACACGCAGATACCTTCACACATCAAAGGCGATGCTGAATCATGATTATCAATAAACAGACCGCTATTCTTCCAGGTACTCTTGAACCTCTTTGAGGAAGTTTTCAGGACGATAGGTATCTCCCGGATACAGGCGGTTGATTTCCGGAGCATATTTTTCATAGGTGCCCTGGCTTTGCGCCTTCAGAATCTGCATATCAGACTCCGGCAGCTGATAAAAGCTGACACCGGCTTCCTTTGCTTTTTCAATATTGGTCAGTTCTTCGGTCTGGGTTTTCTGTCGGCTTTTGGCACAGACATCATGAACGCTTCCAACAAAGGCGGATCTGACATCTTCAGGAAGCGACCCCAGCCACTGTTTGTTGAAAATCCAGATAAACAGGCCCTGAGCATAATTGATCTGAGTGAAATGTTTGGCAACCTCAAATTTTTTGCTCACATTGCATACCGTAAGGGTGTGGTCCAGACCGGTGATAACGCCCTGTTTCAATGCCACAGGAACATCCGGCCACGGCATGGAGACCGGATTAAACCCCCAGTTTCGATAGCTGAGCTGATTCACGGCAGCTTCTGCAATTCGGAATTTGACTTTTTTGGCATCTTCAATACTCTGAACCGGAATGGTCGTGGCCCACCCGTAATTGCCATACCCTGAAATATCAAGGCCAGTGATGCCCTGATGATCCATGGCATTTAAAAAATGGTTGAACAGTGTTTTATTGGCAATAAATTGATCGAGTTTTTCAAAGGAATCCACAAGAAACGGAAGATTGACAACCCCGAACCGGGGACCCAAGTTGGTTGCAGCAACAGAACTGACACCCATTCCCTGGATGGCGCCCATCTGCAGCATGTTCAGCACTTCAACTTCGCCTCCGAGAATGGAATAGG